>CAXQQM010000168.1:0-4525 GCA_964226055.1 Robiginitalea sp.
TCAGGTTCAGGAAAGCGTCACTCTTGGTGCCCACCCGCCCGAAAAACCCGCCGTTTACCCCGGCAAAATAGGCTTTCGGGTCTGCCTGGATCAGTGAATCCTTCCGGTGTTTGGCCGCGTTGATCCCGGCGCCGAAATTCAGGGAATCCCCGGATCGCATCCCCAGTGAATCCAGCACGGACAGGGCCTGCTCTTCTTCCGGGCTGTCCAGTTCAAAGTTAACGGACATATCCGGCACCTCGGCGTCGCGGGTGCGCTGGTCCAGGTTAAAACGGTCCAGGGCGGTAAAATCCCCGCTCAGGCTCATCAGGAGGAAATAGATAAAGGCCAGGCTCAGGAGGAACCGGAAGGGGTTCGTGTAACGCTGGCGTCTGCCGGCCACGTAGTCCAGGGTGATTACCCCCGGGCGCAGCAGCAGCGCCTTGACCGTTTTGAGCAGGCGGGAATCGTAGTCGATAAAACTGGCGAAGAACTCTTCGATATAATCCTTCAGGGTCAGTTTCTTGGTGCTGTTGGCCTGGGAGCAATTCGGGCAGAAGCGGTCGCTGATATCCAGCTCAAAACCGCAGTTGAGGCACTCGGTGCCCCGGTATTTCAGTTGGTATCGCCCCCCGTATTTGGCGGGCTTTGTTTCCATGCGGTCGTCCTGGCTGGTCAAAGCTGTTGGTTAATTGCTGATGGTCCGGGAATTCGCGGTGCCCACCCCGATTACACTGTCATAAATATCCCCAAAATTCCGATAATAAACCAGTATTGTATACGTGTTCTCCGTAAAATGGAAATTCCCCCCGACGGCGTTGAGCTCCACGGTGCCGTCCTCCCGCTCCAGGACGTATTTGTAGTTGTAGAAACCCTGTTTGAGCAACAGGGATAGCTCCATATCGCCCGTTTCCCGGTTGAACGACATCCGGTTTTCTTCCCCGATCTCGTAGTTGTTGTATTTCCCGAATACATAGACCTTGTCCATCGCGAGCACTTCCTCATAGGGCAGGCGGAAATGCACCCGGGTGTATTCCCCCTCCCGGGAATCGTCCTGTCCCTGGAGCGTTCGGACCCGGAAATCCCCGTTGATGTCCGGGAAGTAGGTGTAGGGCTCGTCGTACCGGTAGTCGTCCCGGAAGAGGTAGTGCTCATAGAGGTCCTCAAAGCCGATCCGGGAAATGGCCGCCGTGGGGGTCCTCAGGTCGCTCGTGTCGAAATTCAGGTACTCGTTCCCGCCGAAAAACGCGGTTTCCTGGTCGTATTTGTAGACGAGTTCGTTGCCTATGGTGAACTGGGGCGGGATGTCGTAGCGCGCGGTGGGCCAGTGGAAATTCTGGAGGATGGCCACCCGGACTTCCTTCTTCGGGTTGATCAGTTGGACCCCCGAGGGGATCACGCTGAACTGCACGGACTGTTTCTCCGTCAGGAATTTAAAATCCCGGGAGCGGCGCACTACAGCCGGGACGCTCACCTGGTCCTGGTAGACCACAAACCGCCGGGAGAACTGCAGGTCCCCGGCCGAATTGTAGATCTCCAGGACAAAGTTGCCGCTGACCCGGAGCCGCACCTGCTCATTGGGCAGTTGCAGCCGGTAGTTGGAATAGGGTTGCAGCGTGTTGTAGCTGTTGCCGTAATTGATGATCCGCTGGTTGTCAATCCCGTCCAGGTATTGGGACTTCAGCAGTTGGGAAGGCTGCCAGTCGTAATCGCAGTGGATGATGCGGTAATAAAAGTCCTGTTCGCTGGCCGAAAGGTCGTCAAACTCCAGGCGGATGGGTTCCCCCAGCCGGACAATCGGGAACTGGTCGTCCGTAGGCCCCTTGAAAATCACCGATCGGATATGTTCTGGCGGGGCCACTTCGGTCTGAACCTGGGCGAGCAATCCGAACCCCCATAAAAACAAGGGGATTTGTTTAAGTTTCAGCGGCATGCGGGGCGTAATTTTGGGGCAAAGGTAAACAAAAACCATGCCCGCCGTTTCGCCCCGGCCGGAATGCCCAAAAAAAGGGGTAATTATTATGATAACTTTCTTTTAAGTAGTATTTTTGGGCGCACATTTTTATAACCAAAGGTCCACGATCATATGTCAACTGACATCCGAATAAAAAAGGGGTTAAACATCAACCTCGTCGGCGCTGCAGAACCTTCGACTTCCAAAGCTGTTTCCAGCAACGTTTACGCCATCAACCTGAATGATTTCCATGGCCTGACCCCGAAAATGCTCGTGAAAACGGGTGCTGAGGTCAAAGCCGGGGAGGCGCTTTTCTACAACAAGGATATCGAGGAGATGCTTTTCTGTTCTCCGGTCAGCGGGGAACTCGTCGAAATCGAACGCGGTGCGCGCCGCCGTATCCTGACCCTTCGGATCCTCGCGGACAAGGAGCAGAAAACCCTGGAGCACACCCCGCTCAACCCCGGAAAAGCGGATGCGGACGACATCCGGGCCTTTCTGTTGCAAACGGGATGCTGGCCCTTTATCCGGCAGCGCCCCTACGATCGGATTGCGGACCCGGAGGTGGTCCCGAAGTCCATCTTTATCTCGGCCTATATCACCGCCCCCCTGGCGGCGGATATCAACTATTCCCTCAAGGGGAAGGAAGCCGAACTGCAAGCGGCCCTGACGGCCCTGTCCAAACTCACCCCCGGCAATGTCCACGTAGGCGTCGGCACAGGGGAGGACAACATTTTCAACGGCCTGGACGATATTGAAATCCACCGGGTAAGCGGGCCGCATCCGGCCGGCCTGGTCGGCACGCAGATCAACCGGATCGACCCGATCAACAAAGGCGAACGCGTCTGGACGCTGACCCCCCAGGACCTGGTGATCATCGGGGAAGCGCTGCTTACCGGGAAATACAACCCGGAGCGCGTGGTGGCTCTGGCCGGGTCCGGTGTAAAGAAGCCCCAGTACTACGCCACCCGGATTGGGGCGGAAATCTCCACCTTCCTGTACGCCAGCGGCGTTACCCAGAAAAATATCCGCGTGATCAACGGGGATGTGCTAACCGGCAGCAAGTCCCGCCCGGATGGTCACCTCGGGTTTTACAACAACACGGTATCGGTAATCCCCGAGGGGGACGATTACGAACTCTTCGGGTGGAACAAGCCGGTATTCGATAAGATTTCCACCACCCGGGCGCTGACGTTTTCCTGGCTGAACCCCAAGAAGAAATACGACCTGGATACCAACACAAACGGGGAGCACCGGGCCTTTGTGGTTACCGGCCAGTACGAAAAAGTCTTCCCCCTGGATATCTACCCCATGCAGCTCCTCAAGGCGTGTATGGTCCAGGATATCGACGAGATGGAACAGCTCGGCCTCTACGAAGTGTCCCCGGAGGACTTTTCGCTGACCGAGTTTATCTGTATCTCCAAGCAACCGCACCAGCAGATCATCCGGCAGGGACTCGACCTGCTGCATAAAGAAATAGGATAGCGATATGAGCGACAAGAGACTGACACTGAAGAAACGCCTCCACATCATCAAGCACCGCCTGCGGGGCAAGAAGGTGGCCCCGGCATTCAATGCCTTCCACACCTTTTTGTACACCCCGGACGAGACCACCCACAACGGGTCCCACGTACGAGGGGCAGACGACCTGAAGCGGACGATGAACACCGTGATCATGGCACTGATCCCCGTACTGTTGTTTTCCTTCTTCAATACCGGGTATCAGCACTTTGCGGCCATCGAGGCAGCCAACGGCGCCCCCAGGGAGCTGGACCTTTTCGGGAATTTCCTGACCTGGGAAAATTTCTGGCTGGGCTTTACCCAGGTGATCCCGCTGGTTATCGTATCCTACGGGGTCGGGCTGCTGGTGGAGTTTATCTTTGCCGTGATCAAAGGGCACGAAGTAGAGGAGGGCTACCTGGTTACCGGGATGCTCGTCCCGCTGATCGTTCCCGTGGATACCCCCCTCTGGATGCTGGCAGTCGCCGTGGTGTTCGGGGTGGTAATCGGCAAGGAGGTCTTCGGGGGGACCGGGATGAATATCCTGAACCCCGCATTGACTATCCGGGCCTTTTTGTTCTTTGCCTACCCGACCTGGATGAGCGGGGACAAGGTGTGGGTACACGAAGCTGTGGAGCGCGCCGGTACAGCCGACGCGATTTCCGGGGAAACCATCCTGGGGTCCCTGGCGCAAAACGCCGAACACGGCTATAGCACGGCCGATATGTTCTTTGGGTTTATCCCGGGGTCGGTAGGAGAGACGTCTGCCTTCCTGATCCTGCTGGGCGGCCTGTTTTTGATTTTTTCCAAAATCGCCAGCTGGCGCATCATGCTGAGCGCGGTGCTCGGGTCCCTGGTCATGGGCTTGATTTTCAACGGGGTGGCCGAATCCGGTTGGGTAACCGAAAGCAGCCGCTTCTACAGCCTGATGAGCTTTGATTTCTGGCAACACCTGATTGTCGGGGGCCTGGCCTTCGGGATCGTATATATGGCCACCGACCCGGTAACCGGGTCGCAAACCAACCGCGGCAAGTGGGTCTACGGGTTCCTGATCGGGTTCCTCTCGGTGATGATCCGGGTATTCAACCCGGC
>CAXQQM010000169.1:0-11015 GCA_964226055.1 Robiginitalea sp.
CCCCGTTTTGATTTTATCGCAAAACATAGCTAGCTTTACCGTGGAAAAGCGCTGTTCCCAGCAATCACCCAACCTGGCCTATGTCCGAGAAGCCGATTTTCATCAAAATGAAAAAGAACGAGAAGCACCGGGAGCGGCTTCAGGACAAAACCCGGCTGTTATTCCGGGTAAACCTAATCGCCTCGGCCTGTTGCCTGGTCTTCGCCATTCTCTGCTGGCAATTGATGGATATTGTCCGGGTCATCCCGCAAATTATGGCGGGATTTGCCGTCCTGAACGGCCTGAACCTGTTCTTCCACCGATACCACAACAACCTGGTAATCACCTATAATATCGCGTCGATTATGGCGCTGCTGGGATCCGTGACCATTGTACTCTACAGCGGAGGGATCAACAGCCCGTTTATCTTTGTCCTGGCCCTCATCGTCTTTGCCGGGTATGTGACTACCCGGGCCTACGGGCAGGTCTATCTGGCCATCAACCTGCTGATCGTCGTGCTGATATTTTCCCAGAGCGTCGGCGGGGTGGGACTGGGGGAAAATGTCGTCCCACAAGGGTCCCGCAACCTATTTGCCTTCCTGAGTATCCTGCTGTCCGTTTACCTGCTGGGCGGCGTATTCGGGCGAAACCTGCTCAGTGCCCACCACCGGCTCTACCGCTCCAAAGGGGAGATGGAACAGCGGATGCAGGAAAAGGAAATCCTCCTGAAAGAGGTGCACCACCGGGTAAAAAACAACCTGCAAACGGTCTCCAGCCTGCTCAGGATGCAGAGCCGCAGCATCGAAGATCCCGATACCCTCAGCCTGATCCGCAGCAGCCAGAACCGGGTAGTTGCCATGGCGATGGTCCATGAAATGCTCTATATGCGGGAAGACCTTTCTAAAATCGAGTACCGTTCCTATGTCCAGGAACTCGGGGAATACCTGATCCGTTCCATCAAGGGCCCCCAGAATAAAATCTCCCTGAAGATCGATATCCCGCAGATCGAACTGGGTATCGACACGGCCATCCCCCTGGGGCTCCTGATCAACGAGGCCGTTACCAATGCCCTCAAATACGGCTTCAAGGACCAGGACGAGGGCCAGATCAGCATTGTGCTGGAAAGGGAGGATAAAACGGAATACATCCTGCGGATCGGGGATAACGGGGTGGGCTACCCGGAAAGCGTTTCCCACAAGACGACCAAATCCCTGGGGCTCAAACTTATTTACAACCTGAGCCGGCAACTGCGGGGGTCGGTGATCCGGGATGCTTCCAAGAAAGGCACCAATTACATCATCCGTTTCCGGGAGGTGACCCATGCGCCTTTCCATACGATTGCCTAGGCGGGCGTATCGGACAATATCCCTATATTTAGGCGCGTAATTCAAAAGCCTTACCAACCCATGCGAAATACACTCGTAATCCTGCTGCTCGCATGCAGCACCTGCCTGTTCCCACAGGACTATTTTCTGAAACAATACGAACCCTATAAAACGGGAATCCCTTCTCCGGAAGAATTCCTGGGCTACGGCATTGGGGAGTACCACACACGCCACGACCGGATCGTCCGATACCTGGAGGTACTCGCCGAGGCTTCGGACCGGGCACAGATAGAAACTTACGGGCACACCCACGAGCAACGGCCACTGGTAATCCTTCGGATCAGCTCGGCGGAAAACCTCGGGCAACTCGAAACCCTGAGGGAACGCCACCTGGAATTCACCAACCCGGATACCCCCTTCCGGGCAGACGCGGACCTGCCGGTTTTTATCAACCTGGGGTACAACGTCCACGGCAACGAACCCTCCAGCTCTGAAGCGGCCCTGCTGACGGCCTACATCCTGGTGGCCTCAGAAGATCCACGGGTTGCCGGCTACCGCGAGAAATCCGTGGTTTTCCTGGACCCGACCATCAACCCGGACGGCCGCGACCGCCACACCCAATGGGCCAATTCCTACCGGGGCAACCCGCTGGTATCCGATCCGCAGGACGCCGAACACAACGAATACTTCCCGGGGGGCCGTACGAACCACTACTGGTTTGACCTGAACCGCGACTGGCTCCTGGCCATCAACCCGGAGAGCCGGGGCAAACTCGACTGGTACCACACCTGGTACCCGAACGTGGTGACGGATTTCCACGAAATGGGAACCCAGAGCACGCATTTTTTTGAGCCGATGAAAGTCAACGGTTCCCGGGACCCGATCATGCCCCGGGAGAACTACGAAGACCTGAACGAGCTCTTTGCCGGTTACTTTGTCCAGGCCCACGACAGCCTGGGCTCCCTGTACTTTACCAAAGAAGTCTTCGACGGGACCTACCCGGGTTACGGCTCCTCCTACCCGGACCTCCAGGGTGGGCTCGGCCTGCTGTTTGAACAGGCGAGTTCCCGCGGACACTCCCAAAAGACCGCCTACGGCAAAATCACGTTTCCCTTTACCATCCGGAACCAGCTGGTCTCCGGAATGGCAACGGTTCGGGCAGCTGTGGAAAACAAGGACTACCTGCAACGCTACCAAAAAGAATTTTTTACCAGTGCCCTGCGGAATGCCGCAGCCGGGCGTGCCAGGGCCTATCGCATCCCGGCCAATTCGGACAAAAACCGGATGAAGGCCTTCCTGGACAAGCTCCTGATCCACCGGGTAAAAGTCTATGAAGATGGTCGCGGCGGCTTTGTAGTCCCCGCCGGACAGCCCCAGTACCGGATGGTGCAGACATTTTTTGAGACGTACCGGCAATATCGGGACAGCGTATTCTACGACGCCTCCGCCTGGTCGGTTGCCAATTTCTACAATATCGACTACCGGGCAGAGCGGAATTTCCGGCTGGGGGACGAGGTAACCAGCCTGGAGGGCCTCTTCCCGGTAACCCCTGTCGAAAAATCCGACTACGCCTACCTGATCGATTGGAACGATTACAATGCCCCTGCCCTGCTCCACGAGCTCCAAAGCAAGGGGCTGGTCCTGGCCAGTTCCTTCAAACCGTTCACCACCCGCTCGGGGGGGGCGGAAAAGAGCTTTGGCTACGGAACCCTGGTCCTGCCCGTCCAACTCCAGTCAAAATCCCCCGACGAAGTATACCAACTCCTGCGGGAGGCCCAGGAAACCCATCAGGTCCCCGCATTCGGGGTGGCCTCGGGGTACCACCTCCGGGGCATCGACCTGGGGAGCCGCTACGTAGCGCCCCTGGAACAACCCAAGGCAGCCATGCTCATCGGTGAAGGAGTACGCTCCTACGAAGCCGGGGAAGTCTGGCATTTGCTGGATACCCGTGTCCATATGCCGGTTACCAAGATCCCCCTGAGGGATTTTGGCGGTGCTTCCCTGGACGACTACAACACGCTGGTCCTGGTGAGCGGCCGCTACGGTTTTTCGGACCGGGAAGAAAAGAAAATCAAGGACTGGGTGTCCAAGGGGAATACGCTGGTGGCCATCGCAGGGGCTGCCGAATACGCCATCGAAAAAGGCTGGGTGAAGGAAAAGCTGACCGAGAAGGAGCAGGATACAACCGCAGCCACTGAGCGGAAACCCTATGTGGATGCCCCGGAAAACCTCGGCAAGGAAAGTGTGGGCGGGGTGATCCTGCAGGCAGAGCTTGACCGGACGCACCCCCTGGCTTTCGGCTATACGGATTCCCGGATCCCGGTATACAAAAACAACGAGGTCTGGTTACAGCCGTCCAAAAACCCCTATGCCACCGTAGCTGCCTATTCGGACAACCCGCACCTGGACGGATTCCTCACCCGGGAAAACCTGGAGGATTACGCCAAGGGGTCCGCTTCCCTCCTGGTGAGCCCTCTGGGAGGCGGTCGTGTGGTGCTGTTTGCGGACAACCCGAATTTCCGGGGTAGCTGGTACGGCACAAACCGCCTGTTCCTCAATGCGCTGTTCCTGGGGAACCACATCCGGGTGCCCGATTAATTAGCCTTAGGGCAATTTCTCGGGACGCCGGCTGCTGCCCGCAATACCAAAGACCCATTCGTTAAACCATCCAGCAATACTGAAAAACACCTCCATGCAAAAAGCCATCCTCCTCGCCCTGTTCCTTTTGGGGACGGGCCTCTACGGGCAACAACCGCTCTCCGAAGGCCCTTTTGACCAACTGATCATCCGCGGCGCCACCCTGATCAACGGTAACGGGGCACCCCCCATCGGGCCGGTGGATGTCGTTATCGAAAACAACCGGATTGCCCGGGTAGCCAATGTGGGATTTCCCGGGGTGGCCATCGACCCGGAGAACCGGCCCACGCTGCAACCCGGCGGGCGGGAAATCCAGGCTGAAGGCATGTACGTATTGCCCGGATTTGTCGATATGCACGGACATATCGGGGGCCGAGCCCAGGGGGCGGAACCGGATTATGTCTTCAAACTCTGGATGGGGCACGGGATCACCACGGTACGCGAACCCAGCGGCCGCGGGATCGATTTCACCCTGGATTTAAAACGGAAGAGTGCGGATAACCTAATCATCGCCCCCCGGATCCAGGCATATACGGGCTTCGGCCAGGGACACGACGGAGCCATCAGTACCCCGGAACAGGCCCGGGAATGGGTTCGCGAGAACGCCGAAAAAGGGGCGGACGGCATCAAGTTTTTCGGGGCGGAACCGGCGATTATGCAAGCGGCCCTGGAGGAGAACAAAAAGCTGGGGTTGCGTTCGGCCTGCCACCACGCCCAAATGGCGGTGGCCCGCTGGAATGTGCTCCACTCGGCCAGGGCCGGCCTGACGAGCATGGAGCACTGGTACGGCTTGCCCGAAGCACTGTTTGCAGACCGGACGGTCCAGGACTACCCGCTGGATTACAATTACGCGAACGAACAACACCGGTTTGAGGAGGCCGGAAAACTCTGGGCCCAGGCAGCGCCCCCCTACTCCGACCATTGGAATGCGGTCATGGAGGAACTACTAGCTCTGGATTTTACCCTGGACCCGACCTTCAATATTTACGAAGCGAGCCGGGACCTGCACCGGGCCCGCCGGGCGGAGTGGCACGAGGAGTATACGCTGCCCTCCCTTTGGAGGTTCTACGAGCCCAGCAAGGTCTCCCATGGTTCCTACTGGCATAATTGGGGGACCGAGCAGGAAGTGGCCTGGAAGGAGAACTACCGGCTCTGGATGACCTTTGTCAACGAATACAAAAACCGGGGCGGCAGGGTCACCGCCGGTTCGGACTCCGGTTTTATCTACCAGCTCTACGGGTTTGCGTATATCCGGGAGCTCGAATTACTCCGGGAAGCCGGATTCCACCCCCTGGAGGTGATCCGGGCGGCCACCCTGAATGGGGCGGAAGCCCTGGGGATGGGCGCGGAAATCGGCAGTGTGGAAGTCGGCAAGCTCGCCGACCTGGTAATCGTAGGGGAAAACCCCCTGGAAAACCTGAAAGTACTTTATGGAACGGGAGCCATCAAACTAACCGAAGAAAATGAGGTGGTTCGTGTGGGCGGGGTCAAATACACGATCAAGGACGGAATCGTCTACGACGCAAAAGCGCTGCTGGAGGATGCGCGCACTCAGGTGCGTCAGGCCAAAGAGGCCGAGGGCTGGGAACTCAAACAACCCGGAATGGATTAAAGAGGTCGTCAGTCGGCATTGCCGGTAGGTTGCCGGAAAGCCAGGGCTTCCCGAAAATTCAGAACCTGAAGGTCCTTACTTACGCACCCGTACGGGCTTCATTTTGCGAAGGGACAACATCAGGATGCAGGCGATGCCTGCCAGGGCAATCAGGAGTAGTATCATAAGGTGAAGATACGGTTTAAACTTCCTGAAAATACGCCGGAATTGCCAGTATTCTGTTAAATTCGGGACCAACGACCCAAATATGGGGTAAACAACCTGTCCATACCGGCAATTCCTTTCCGTTCGTGTCGGATACGCGGGGGATTTTGTATCTTTTTACATCCCAAATTCCCGCCGATGTCTCACATGCTACTCCCATTGAGGTTAAGAAACGCACTGAAATTATTCGTTTGTTTTTACCTGTTGGCCGCGTACCCGGAAGCAAGGGGCCAGGCGACTTCAGAGGAATCCACCTTTTATTCCTGTATCCGCGATACCTACCAGCCCGACGGCAACGTCCTGGACAGCCTGATGTCCGGTTATGAAGCCTCCCTGGTTGAACTGGAACTTCTGGACGGTCCCGCCCCGGCGGATTATATGGGACTCCTGCAACGCATTGCCTCCGGCCAGCGGATCGAAGCGGCTATGCCTTTCCGCTTCAGGGACCGGCTCCGGGCCCTGCCCATCGATTCCACTGCCTGGCGCGCCTGCCAGCTGGCCCTGGAGCGTTACCGGTCGGACAACCCGGAAGCCATGCTCACCCGTTTCCTGGACCGGCGGGACGTGCTGGTTACCGAAGGGATCCGGGCAGACCTGCAGGCGTCCTCCCTGCTCGACATCCTGGGGGAAGCAGCCTTTGAACACCCCTTTTACCGGTTGCAAACCTATTACCTGATCGACCTGCAGGCGGGTTCCGCCGCCCTGCCGGACCTTTTGCCGGAAACCGTTAGCGGCCAGGCAGCCCGGTATGCCTCCCGCGGGGCGAATATCCTTCGGCTTTACCTGAATGAGCGGACTCAAACCATCGTGGAAGACCAGCTCGTCTCCCCGGAGCGGCTGGCCGAACGCGTCCACCGGCACGCCCGGGAATTCGGCCGGGAAGCCCTGTACGTGGTGGAATTGGAGCTCGATGTAAAATACCGCCAGTACGTCTACCTGAAAGACCGGATTGCCCGGGCAGTCAATGAAGTACGGGACGAGTATTCCCGGAGGGTCTTCGGCAAGACGCTCACGGAAGCTTCTGAGGCCGAAAAACGATTGCTGGAAAACCGCTTTCCAATCCGGGTGGTCCTGCCCTAATAAAAAAATCCGCCGCCCCGTGAGGGCAGCGGATAAATAAAATCCTTATTAGTACTGAACCAGAAACGGATCAATCCATTTCCAGGAAAGCCTCAAAACCAGCGAGTTCCAGGGTCTCCCCTCCCTTTACCTTTGGCTTCAGCGATTCAAACTCCGCCTTGCCTTCTTCGAACCGTTGGCGGATCAGCTCCAGGTTGGCCCGGTCGGCAGCGGTTGGCGCGTCGTAGCTGCCGGCCACCTTGCTGTAAAGGTCTGCCATTTTTTCCCGCAGCTGGGGCTCGGCCGAACCTACGTAGTTGTCGCCGGTGGTGATGACCAGGGTCTCCTTCAGGGCATTGAGTTTCTTCAGCTCCCGGCTGTCCCCGGCCGCCTCTGCCTGGGCGATATAGGCATCCAGCTGGTACACGAGGTAGGCGAGCTCCTGGGTCATGTCGTAAAGCTCCATAGTGGTTTCGTATTTCCGGGCCCGGGCTTCATCGGAAATCCCGTTGTCGGCATATACGAGCTCAAATGGGTATTCATAGGTATCCCGGCCCTTGGTAATGACTGCCGTATAGGACCCTGCCGGTACCGTCGGGGAAGTGAAGCCCCCGAATGAGAAAGTTTTGGCACGGGCCACTTTTGGCTGTTTCCGGACGTATCCCCAGTTGACGATATTGATTCCCTTGGACTTGCCGGGTTCCAGGTCCAGCACCTTGTTCCCGTCGGCGTCCCGGATCTCCATGGTCATCTTCCCGAAGGTGTGCCGGCTTTTCATGAAGTATTTGATCTGTGCCGCCCTGCTTCGGTTGGCGCCGACAAATTCGGTGGATACCGTGGAACTGCCAAAACTGCTCGTTTCATCAATCACGGTAGGCTCGTCCTCGAAAAAATGCAAGGTCTCCCCGAGCACCTCCGCATTGATTTCACGCAAAGGGGAGATATCGTCTATGATAATCACGCCCCGGCCATGAGTACCGAGCACCAGGTCATTGGTCCCTTTATGGAGTTCCAGGTAGTGAACGGCAACCGGGGGCAGGTTGTTCCGGAAGGGCGTCCAGCTAAGCCCCCCGTCCAGGGTGACGAACAATCCGAATTCCGTACCCAGGAACAACAGGTCCGGGTTTTCGTAATCTTCCTGCAGGCTGCGTGCAAACCCCTCAACCTCATCCGTGATAATCGAGGTCCAGGTATTCCCGAAATCCGTGGTTCTATACGCATAGGGGGTCATGTCGCCATGGGAATGCCCCTCGAATACCGCATAGGCCGTGCCAGCGTCGTGCACGCTCGCCTCAATGTGGTATACCCAGGTATTGGCCGGGAGGCCTGGCACATTTTCCACCGTGTTTGTCCAGGTCTTTCCCCCGTCCCGGGTCACCTGTACATTTCCGTCATCGGTACCCACCCAGATCACCTGCTCATCCAGGGGCGATTCGGCAATCGTAAAGATAGTCGTGTGGTTCTCCGCACCGGAATTATCCATGGAGAGGCCACCGGAGTCCTCCTGCTGCTGCTTGGCTGGGTCGTCCGTAGTCAGGTCCGGGCTGATCACCTCCCAGGTATCCCCCATATCCTCGGACTTGTGCAGGTATTGGCTGCCCATATACAGCCGGTCGGGCTGCGTGGGGCTCAGCGCCATCGGCGCATTCCAGTTGAACCGAAGGTCTTCGGCCCCCGGCGAGGGTTGCGGTTGGATCGTCTTGATCAATTCCTTTTCGGTGTCTGTGCGCCAGACGTTTTGCGCGCCCTGCATTTCCGAATAAATGACCGGTTTGGTGGCGTGCTTGAGAACCCGGAATCCGTCACCCTGCCCGATGGATGTCCAGTGGCGCCCCCGGATCCCACCGGGTGCCGAGGTCGGGCCATACCAGGAACCGTTGTCCTGCAGACCGCCATACACATTATAGGGCGTCGCATTGTCCACACTGATGTGGTAGAATTGGGAAAGGGGCAGGTCCTCGGTGATCTCCATGGTATTCCCCCCGTCCCAGCTGCGGTACAAGCCCCCGTCCGTCCCGGCATAGATAATATCCGAGTCGACGATGCTGAAGGCCAGGTCATGGATATCTGAGTGCATGTTGCCCAAATTCCGGAAGGTCTTCCCCCCGTCCCGGGAAACCGAGCCGCTCAACCCGGCTTTCAGGACGACATTTTCGTCCCGCGGGTCCACGACGATCCGCGAAAAATAGAACGGCCTGACGGTTATTTCAAAGTCGTTGTTAAGCTGCGACCAGCTGGCTCCCGCGTCGTCGCTGCGATACAGGCCTTTCCGCTCGGGTTGCTCCGCCTCGATGACCGTGTAGAGCACCTTTGGGTTGGACGGGGCTACCGCAATGGCCAGCCTGCCCAACTTTCCTTCGGGGAATCCGTTGTGGATTTTGTCCCAGCTCTGTCCGCCGTCGACTGACTTATACAGGGCGCTGTTTCCACCGCCGGACTCAAATGACCAGGGCGTTCGCCGGAATTCCCACATGGAGGCGTAGATGGTATTCGGGTCGGTGGGATCCATCGCCATGTCGGCCACCCCCGTTCGCGGGTCCACATAGAGGGTTTTCGTCCAGGTGCTCCCGCCATCGGTGGATTTATAGACCCCGCGTTCTTCGCTGTCGCTCCAGAGCGCCCCGAGGACGCCCACGTAGATTTCATCGGGATTATCCGGGTTGATCAGGATATTGGCGATTCGCTCGCTGTTTTCAAAACCGAGTTTCTCCCAGGTGGCGCCGGCATCCACGGAGCGGAACAAGCCGCATCCCACCGAAACGCTGTTCCGGGTCCAGGTTTCCCCGGTTCCCACATAGATCGTGTTATCCGGGTCTGTCGGGTCGAGGGTCACCACGCCAATGGATTGGCAGTGGTCTTCAAAAATCGGGGCAAAGGTGGTACCGGCATCCCCGGATTTCCATACGCCCCCGCCCGCCGAGGCCACATAGAGGATGCGGTTGTTGGTCGGGTGGAGTTCCAGGTCATTGATGCGCCCGCTCATCAGGGCAGGGCCAATGTGCCGGGCCTTCAGGTCGCCGAACAGGTTGTCGGCACGGAGGGTATCGCGTTGCTGGCCTGCCGCCGGCAGACATACCGCGACGGCAAGCAGCAGGAACAGCTTGGATAATTTCATGTTGGAAGGTTACTGGCTTAACGCCGGGTTAGTCTTTTGCTTCGGTCATTTCTTCGGGAAAGGCAAAGGCGGCAGCATCCACTTCCGGGTTCAGCTCAATGCTGTCCATGGATATCGGTTGTGTCTGGCCGTTCTTGATCCCCTGGGACATGGAAAAGGGAAAATACAACCCGTCCACTTCCTGGTAGTCGCTGAAGGTGATGTATTGGGTCTGTCCCTTCATCGGGCCCTGGTGTACCTCGGATTCCATGACGATGGGTACGTAATTTTCCGTATCGAAGTAGTAGAAAGACACATCTTCCCTGGTTTCCCCGTCAATGGTCAGAGGTTCCCGCACCAACTTGATCTTGTAGGTCTCCGTCCCCTCGATGGTTTCGGTTCCCACGAGCTCCACGGTATACCCCTTGGATTCGTAATCCAGGAAGGAATCCGGGAAGTCGTTGGTATTCAGTTTAAAGTTGGCTGTGGCCTCCGCGTCGCTCTTCTCGGGCTTCATGGTCTGGAAATTCGTTCCCCAGAGGGTTTCCCCGTCAAAAACGCCTTGTTTGAGTTCCTGCCCCTGGAATTTGATGACGGTCATTTGCCGGCCATCGGCCATCTGGTAAATTTCCAACGGGATTTCCATCCCCTGCTGGTTTACCTTGGCAGTAATCTTCATCCCTTCCAGGTTCCGGAAATTCTCCTTTCCGCCAATATTCTCGAAATAGGTATCCAGGATCTCGTCGGCGGTCTGGGCCTGGGCCTGGAAGCCGGCGGTTACCAGGATTGCCAATAGTACGTAACGCAATTTTTTCATTTTCTGTAGTGTTAAGAATTAGTCATTATATATCGTTAGTAGCAAAAGTCGCCAAAGTGTTTCAATTTCTTTGGGAAAATATGATTTAAGGCACTGCATTTAACCATAGGGACCTCCGGGAGCAGGACGCTTCCCACCATTTCAGGGTCCACGCATCCGGGCCCACGCATCCAGGCTGAAGGTTGCGGCACCGCCGGGAGTAAAATTAGGGCAGTCAGCGCATCAAACCCCTTCCCTCCGCAAAACCTGCAGCGGGGGGCTGCTGATCACCGACCGGAGATCGGAAGA
>CAXQQM010000170.1:0-6814 GCA_964226055.1 Robiginitalea sp.
ACGATTTCCACCCAGCTCAACTGGGGGTCGTCCTACCTGGTCAACGACTTCTACAAGCAAACCGTACGGAAGGATGCCTCCGAGAAGGAACTCGTGAACATCGGCCGGCTGTCTACCGTTGTCCTGATGGTGGCCAGCGCCATCCTCGCCCTGTTGCTCAACAACGCCATCCAGCTTTTTGAGATCCTGCTCATGTTCGGTGCGGGGACCGGGCTGGTCTATATCCTGCGGTGGTTCTGGTGGCGGATCAATGCCTGGAGCGAAATTTCCGTGATGTTTGCGGCGGCCTTCGTCAGCCTGTTCCTGACGTTTTCGGATGCCTCAGACACGCTGTTCGGCTATACGGATGCCACCGGGGTTTTCGTGCCCGGGGCGCTACCGGACTGGTCGCGATTTATCGTGATCGTGCTGGTGGTCACTGCAGTTTGGTTGATAGCCACCCTGCTGACCCCGCCGGAAAAAAAGGAAGTCCTTTACAGCTTTTATAAAAAAACACAACCCGGGGGCCCCGGCTGGCGTAAAATCGTCAACCAGGCGCGTGCCGAGGATACCGCTATCGTGGACGGGGGGAAGGTGTGGACGGTGCCCTCCGGCATCCTCGCCATGCTGCTCGGCTGCGTGTTGGTCTACGGCTGCATGTTTGCCACGGGGAACTGGATATACGGGAACTACGGCCTGGCTGCCGGGCTGACGGCAGCGGTAGTGGTGGCAGCACTGCTGCTCGCCCGTGTCTGGAAGTCGCTCAAGGGGGATATTTTATAACTACCCGCCCGGCTTCCCCGACGCGTTATCACGTCCCGGCTCAACGATCAATGAGATAGAATTAAATCAGCTAAACAACCCAAAGCCATGAAAGAACGCATTGTCTCGGTCGACATATTCCGGGGGCTCACCATCGCCCTGATGATCCTGGTAAATACCCCGGGGACCTGGGAGGCCGTCTACGCGCCTTTTCGGCATGCGGAGTGGCACGGGTATACGCCCACGGACCTGGTATTCCCGTTTTTCCTTTTTATCGTCGGGACGTCCATTGTCTTCGCCTACCGCAACAAACAACCCGATGCGTCTACGCACCGCAAGATCATCGTCCGGACGCTCAAACTGATTTTACTGGGGATCTTCCTGGGGGCTTTTACCGTAGAACCGCCGTTTTTTGAGCCCTTCAGCGAGATTCGTTTCCCGGGTGTTCTGCAGCGGATCGGGGTGGTCTTCTTTGCTGCAGCCCTGTTGTTTTTACATACCAACTACAAAACGCTTTTGGCGATCACCGTGGTAATCCTGCTCGGCTACTGGGTGTGGATGGCCTTTATTCCCCTGGGGGGTGAGCCGCCGTCCCTGGAGCGGGTGCCCAACAACTGGGCCAACTATATCGACGTCCACGTCTTCGGGAGCCACACCTATAAGCCGGACTACGACCCGGAGGGCCTGTTGAGCACGCTCCCGGCCATCGCCTCGGCCCTTTTAGGCATCTTTACGGGGCGGGTGCTCGTCTCGGACCGGGCAAATAAGACGCAGTGGATGTTGCTGGCGGGGGCGGCCCTGTTGGCGGCCGGCTCCATCTGGGGCCTGGTTTTCCCTGTCAACAAGGCTTTATGGACCAGCAGCTTCGTCCTGGTTACGGCTGGATGGGCCAACCTGTTGCTGGCCCTGATCTACTATCTCACAGATGTGAAGAAGATGCAGTTTGGGAGTATTTTCCGCTACGCCGGGGCGAACGCCATCACGGTATATTTCCTCTCGAGTTTTGTGACGAGCCTGTTTTACCAGATACAGGTGGACGAAGGGCTCAGTGTCCACGGCTGGCTCTTCCGGAATATCTATGTCCACGATTTCCTGCCCCTTGCGCTTTCCTCCCTGCTTTACGGGTTGACGGTAATGGGCTTTTACCTGCTGCTCGGCTGGTGGCTCTACAGGAAAAAGATTTTTATCAAGGTATAGCCGCGGCAGTATCGGCTTGGAACGATATCCTTTCCCCTTCCGGGGACGATGAAGGGCAGTTATTTGTCAGGTTTGCGGCCTGTGCGGCTCCATCAGGCGCGCCACGTACTTCCCAATCATATCGAATTCCAGGTTCACCCGGGTGCCCGGGGCGTATTCGCAGAACCGGGTGTGCTCATAGGTGTAGGGGATAATCGCCACGCTGAAGCTGCCGGGGGCGGAGTCCACTACGGTTAGGCTTACCCCGTCTACGGTAATGGACCCTTTCTCAATGGTGACGCGGCCGGGCCCGGCCTCGTAGTCAAACCGGAATATCCAACTCCCGTCCTGTTGGCTCACTTCGGTGCACCGGCCCACCTGGTCCACGTGTCCCTGGACAATATGCCCGTCCAGGCGGGCGCCAAGCACCATAGCCCGCTCCAGGTTCACCCGGTCGCCTTCCCGGAGGTCTCCCAGGTTGCTGCGGCTGAGCGTTTCGGCCACGGCGGTGACGGTATAGGTGGTCCCTTCAATGGCTACAACCGTCAGGCAGACCCCGTTGTGGGCCAGGCTTTGGTCGATTTTAAGTTCCGGGGTCAGGGACGACTCCAGGGTAATATCGAGGTTCGACCGGTCTTTGCGGATCCGGGTGACGGTGGCGAGGGTTTCGATGATTCCGGTAAACATGGTACAGCTAAATTGAGTAATTTTGGGCAGCTTAAAACAGCACAAAGGTACATTATTCATGGAGGACGACGGGCAGCAAATCAAGGTGGGCATTTCAGTTGGGGATTTGGGCGGCATTGGCTGCGAAGTGGCCCTGAAAACCTTCTCGGACCCGCGCATGCTCGATTTCTGTACGCCTGTATTCTTCGCTTCCGGCAAGACCATTTCCCACCAGAAGGCGCATTTTGGCCTGGACATCAACTTTCAGGGGGTGGGGGAAGCCTCCGAGGCCATCTCCGGGAAGGTCAACGTGGTCAACGTCTGGAAGGAACACCCGGAAGTACCCTTCGGCCGGGCCAGCCAGACAGGGGGCGAATACGCCATCCAGTCCCTGCAGGCAGCGGTGGATGCCCTGAAAAATGGTGCAATCGACCTGTTGGTCACCGCCCCCATCGATAAGAAAACCGTACAGAGCGACCAGTTCAAGTTTCCAGGGCACACGGATTACCTGGCCCGGGAACTGGGGGGTGAAAGCCTGATGTTCATGGTGACCGAAGGGCTGAAGGTGGGGTTGCTCACCGACCACGTGCCCGTGAAGGATGCCCCCGCCCTGATCACCCAGAAATTGATTTATTCCAAGGTGCAGGCCATGGAGGAATCCCTCAAACGGGATTTTGCGGTACGCAGGCCCCGGATCGCCGTGCTTGGGATCAACCCGCACAGCGGGGACGAAGGAGTGATTGGCCGGGAGGACGAAGAAGTGCTCAAGCCGGCACTCAGGAAGCTGACCGACGGGAAACACCTGGTTTTCGGCCCCTATGCTGCAGACACATTTTTCGCCTCGGATAACTACCGGGAATTCGACGGCATCCTGGCCTGTTACCACGACCAGGGCCTTATCCCGTTTAAAACGCTCGCTTTCGGGAAAGGGGTGAACTTCACTGCGGGCCTGTCCCGGGTGCGTACCTCACCAGACCACGGCACCGCTTACGACATTGCCGGCAAAGGCACGGCCGACCCGTCGTCTTTCGCGGAAGCCGTTTTCACTGGGATCCGCATTATCCGCAACCGGAGGGAGTACGACCAGCTTACCAGCAACCCGCTCCAGAAGCAGAAACTCAAGCGTTCGGGCAAGGGCCGGGAGGGCTAGAAATAGTTTATTGAATAATTGGGTTTTCGCAAAAAAAGGATATCTTTGCACGCCCTAATTGAATGGAGAGAACGATGAAGAACAAGGAATTCGACATTCCTTTTTCGGGTCTGAAGCAGGGGAAGCATCATTTTGAGTATCAAATTGAGAATACGTTCTTTGATTCTTTTGACTACGACGAATTCAACGCTTCCGATATAGCGGTCGTCGCTGTCCTCGAGAAGATGAGCACCATGATGGAGCTCACCATGCAGGCTACCGGTTCGGTGAACGTCGATTGCGACATCACCAACGAACCGTTTGACCAGCCGGTGGCGGGCAACCTGAAATTGGTTGTGAAATTCGGGGAGGCCTTCAACGACGAGGACGATGAGATCCTGGTTTTGCCCCACGGGGAACACCAGTTCAACATCGCCCAGTACGTCTATGAAATGCTGGCGCTCGCCGTGCCGTCCAAACGGATCCACCCCGGGGTGGAAGACGGGACCCTGGACTCGGAAGTCCTGCGAAAGCTCGAGGAGTTGCAGCCAAAAGAAAACAACGAAACAAAGGACAATACGGATCCCCGATGGGATGCATTACGAAATTTATTAACGGACAAAAAATAACAGCATGGCACATCCTAAGAGAAAGATCTCCAAGACCAGAAGGGATAAGCGGCGCACGCACTACAAAGCCACTAACCCGACGCTGGCCAAGGATCCGACAACCGGAGAGGTTCACCTTTACCACAGGGCCCACTGGCACGAAGGAAAGCTTTATTACCGCGGCCAGGTTCTGGTAGACAAGACCGAAGAAGGAGCCGTATAACAATAGCGCAGACCACACAAACACTCTCACTTTTCCAGGTGGGAGTTTTTTTATGCCCTGCAGATGCCCGAAAAAGGTGGATTATAGGCAGAAAGTTCCAAATAATCCTTAA
Organism: Robiginitalea sp.; assembly: GCA_964226055.1. Taxonomy (GTDB): domain Bacteria; phylum Bacteroidota; class Bacteroidia; order Flavobacteriales; family Flavobacteriaceae; genus Robiginitalea. The sequence continues at coordinate 4,656 of CAXQQM010000170.1, forward strand.
TTTTCAACGATTTTGAACCGTTTTTGGGTTCCTTGCGATAAAACAGCACTACATGAGCAGTATTACAGCAGCGATCACCGCTGTGGGGGCCTATGTTCCCGAATACCGATTGACAAATGCCATCCTGGAAACCCTGGTGGATACGAACGATGAATGGATTACTACACGGACGGGCATCAAGGAACGCCGGATCCTCAAAGACCCGGACAAGGGTACCTCCTTCCTGGCCATCAAGGCTGCCGAGGACCTGATTGAAAAACGGGGATTGGACCCGGCTGAGATCGATATGGTCATCGTCGGAACGGCAACCCCGGATATGCCCGTGGCTTCCACGGCTGTCTATGTGGCCTCGGAGATCGGCGCGGTCAACGCCTTTGCATACGACCTGCAGGCGGCCTGCTCCAACTTCCTGTACGGCATGTCCACGGCGGCCCGCTATATCGAATCCGGGCGCTACAAGAAAGTGTTGCTCATCGGGGCGGATAAGATGTCCTCCATCATCGATTACGAAGACCGGACCACATGTATTATCTTCGGGGATGGTGCAGGTGCCGTTTTGTTTGAACCGAATACCGACGGGGTTGGGTTGCAGGACGAATACCTGCGGAGCGACGGCAAGGGCCGGCAGTTCCTCAAGATCGAGGCAGGCGGCTCCCTGATGCCGCCTACTGAGGAAACGGTTCGCGAAAAGAAGCATTTTGTCCGGCAGGACGGGAAGTCCGTCTTTAAGTTTGCCGTCTCCAACATGGCCGAGGTGTCGGCACTCGTGATGGAACGCAACGACCTCACCCACGAGGATGTGGACTGGCTGGTACCCCACCAGGCGAACAAGCGCATCATCGATGCGACCGCGCACCGTATGGGCCTGGAATCGGAAAAGGTGATGATGAACATCGAGCGTTATGGCAATACCACATCAGCCACCCTGCCACTCCTGCTCAGTGATTACGAGAAACAGCTCAAAAAGGGTGATAGCCTTATATTTGCAGCGTTCGGGGGAGGGTTTACATGGGGAGCCATTTACCTGACCTGGGCCTACGATTCATAAAACCGAACACTACTAAACCGAAATCCATGGATATCAAAGAAATTCAAAGCCTGATCAAGTTCGTGGCCAAATCCGGAGCCAGCGAAGTAAAACTAGAAACGGACGAGATCAAGATTACGATCCGGACCGGATCCGACAGGGATGGGGAACCCACTTATGTTCAACAGATTCCCATGGCGGCCCCTGCCATGCCGCAGCAGGCCCCACCCGCAGCTGCCGCTCCCGCTCCCGCGGCCCCGTCCGGTGAGGCAGATTCAAAAAAGGATGGCGAAGATTCCAAGTACATCACCATCAAATCGCCAATTATCGGGACGTTCTACCGGAAACCCTCCCCGGACAAACCCCCGTTTGTGGAAGTCGGGGACAGTATTTCCAAGGGCGACGTACTTTGCGTGATCGAGGCCATGAAGCTCTTCAACGATATTGAATCGGAAGTATCTGGAAAGGTCGTCAAAGTACTGGTAGACGATTCCTCTCCGGTAGAATTCGACCAGCCCTTGTTCCTGATCGACCCGTCTTAGACCGGGATTTCGCATTAACTAACAGACAACAAGCGCACTATGTTTAAAAAGATTTTGATCGCCAACCGCGGAGAGATTGCCCTGCGCATCATCCGCACCTGCAAGGAGATGGGTATCAAGACGGTTGCGGTGTACTCCAAGGCCGACGAGGAAAGCCTCCATGTCCGCTTTGCTGACGAGGCCGTTTGTATCGGCCCGGCCCCGAGCAACCAGTCCTATCTGAAAATCCCGAACATCATTGCGGCCGCCGAAATCACCAACGCGGATGCGATCCATCCGGGCTACGGCTTTTTGTCCGAGAACTCCAAGTTTTCCAGGATTTGCGCCGAACACGAAATTAAATTCATCGGGGCGACGGGCGACCAGATCGACCGAATGGGCGACAAAGCCTCTGCCAAGCAGACGATGAAAGAAGCCGGGGTCCCTACCATCCCCGGTTCCGACGGCCTGCTCAAGGATGCGGAACACGCCCGGAAAGTGGCCAAGAAAATGGGCTATCCGGTCATGATCAAGGCCACTGCCGGAGGCGGTGGCAAGGGCATGCGTGCCATCTGGAAGGAAGAGGAACTCGAAAAACAATTTGTAGATCG
>CAXQQM010000171.1:0-7377 GCA_964226055.1 Robiginitalea sp.
ATCTCTGGGGCGACCATTCCCTGGACGCCTCCCTGGCGGCAGCCGGGGTCCACCGGGACGATATTACGGATGTCTTCCTGACCCACCTCCATTTTGACCACTGCGGTGGCAGTATCCGCTGGAACAAGGACCGGACCGGATACGAGCCGGCATTCAAAAATGCGACCTTCTGGACCAATGAGGACCACTGGAAATGGGCCACCGAGCCCAATGCCCGGGAAAAGGCCTCCTTCCTCAGCGAAAATATAATGCCGATGCAGGAAAGCGGGCAACTCGCCTTTATCCCTCGGGGGGCGGAAACCTTCCAGGAGGAAAGCCCCCTGGGCTTCGGCATCCTCTATGCGGACGGGCACACGGATAAGCAGATGATCCCGCATATCCGCTACAAGGGACAGACCCTGGTTTTTATGGCCGACCTCCTGCCAACCACCGGCCACATCCCCCTGCCGTACGTGATGGGCTTCGATACGCGCCCGCTGCTAACCTTAAAGGAAAAAGCCACCTTCCTGGACCGGGCCTGCCGGGAAAACTACGTGCTCTTCCTGGAGCACGATGCCCACAATGAGTGTTGTACACTCCGGGAAACCGAAAAAGGCATCCGCCTGGACAAAACTTTTGACTTCCATGCACAGTTCTGAATACGAGGTATCCCCGGTGCGCAAATTCCCGCTTGCCGAAAGGCAGGTACGGACCAACTTGAAATCCGCATTTCTCCCGTTGCTCGTCGGCGCCCTGTTACTGCTTGGGGCTTGCGGTACACTGCCTGATAGTAACGACCTGCTGGCAGAAGGGACATTCACCCCGGGAATTGAAGGGCCGGCCACAGACGGGGAGGGCCATGTTTATGCGGTGAATTTCGCGGAAGAAGGCACCATCGGCCGGGTGACACCGGACGGACAGGCCAGCCTGTATCTGACGTTGCCCGGGGGAAGTGTCGGCAACGGCATTGCCTTTGGCCCGGGCGGGGACATGTATGTTGCGGATTACGTCAAACACCGGGTTTACCGGGTCCCTGCGGGGAGCCGTACCCCGGAGGTGTGGGCCGAAGACGCCCGGATGAACCAACCCAACGACCTGTGCATCCACCCGGACGGCAGCGTGTACCTGAGCGACCCGAACTGGTCCGACAATACGGGTAACCTCTGGAGGGTACGCCCGGACCGGACCGTGGAGTTACTCGAATCCGGGATGGGCACCACCAATGGGATTGCGCTCAGCCCGGACCGGCGTTACCTGTATGTGAACGAATCCGTACAACGCGCAATCTGGCGCTATGACATAAGCCCGGATGGCGGTGTCAGCAACAAAACGCTTTTCCACAAATTCAAAGATTTCGGCCTGGACGGGATGCGCTGCGACCGGGCAGGCAACCTCTATGTGGCCCGTTTCGACAAAGGCACAGTAGTTGCATTGTCCCCCAACGGGATCGTGTTAAAAGAATTCCGGCTTTCGGGTAAAAAGCCAAGTAATCTTACTTTTGCCGGGCCCGACGGCAAAACGGTCTACGTGACCCTGGCCGACCGGGGGTGTTTTGAGGTTTTCGAAGCCCTGCATCCCGGCGCCACTTTTTCTGAATAAACTAATAAACTAAACATGAAGCAATTGAATGCAATGATCCGTCCGCTGGCCTGGCTGGCACCCGCCATCCTCCTCTGGGGATGCGGCGCCACGCAGCTGGTGAGCACCCCGGTCGAAAACATCGACAACGTGGTTCCGAAAGTCACCGAATTGAGCGAGGCCGAGTCCCAATCCTGGTCCCATGCCGACCTGGTTCGCGATTCGATCCCCGGGATGAGCGTGGACCGGGCATACACTGAAATTTTGGGATCCCTCCGGGGGGAAACCGTCGTGGTAGCGGTGCTGGACAGCGGGATTGACCTGGACCACGAAGACCTGGACGGGGTGCTCTGGACCAACCGGGACGAAAAACCGGGCAACGGCGTTGACGACGACAACAACGGCTATGTGGACGACGTGCACGGCTACAACTTCCTGGGCGAATCCTACAACGAACAACTCGAAGCAGCCCGCATCCTCCGGCTGAACCTGGGCGATGCCGCCCTGCAGGAACGCGCCCGGAAAAAGCTCGAGGCCGAATCTGCCGAGGCCGCGGCCAACAAGCAGCGGTACGAACAAATCCTACAGGCGGTGAAAAATGCCGACGCAGCCGTAAAAGCCCACCTGGGCCGGGACAATTATACCAAGGCCGACGTTGCCGGTATCGATACCGAGGACCCCCAACTGATACAGGCCGTGGCCATCCTGGAGCAGATGTATAGTTTTGAAGACAGCATCGAGGCGGTGATCGAACAACTGCAGGACGGCATCGAATATTTTACCGAGCGCCTGGATTACCATTTCAATACCTCCTTTAACGGACGGGAAATTGTGGGCGACGACCCCTACGACATCGACGACCGCAATTACGGCAACGGCAACCCGTCGAACCGGGTGGAAGACGAATCCCACGGGACCCATGTGGCTGGCATTATCGCCGCTGAACGCAACAACGGCATCGGCGTCGACGGGGTAGCCGACAAAGTCGAAATCATGGCGGTGCGCGCCGTTCCCAACGGGGACGAATACGACAAGGACATAGCCCTGGCCATCCGCTATGCGGTGGACAACGGTGCCCGGATCATCAACGCGAGTTTCGGGAAACCATTCTCCCCGAACGCCCAATGGGTGTATGAGGCCATTAAATACGCCGCGGACAACGATGTATTGATCGTTCACGCGGCCGGCAACGACTCCCAGGACCTGGACCTCCCGGAAAATGCCAATTACCCGACCGACCAGGAAGGCACGGGCCCGGAAATTTCGGATAACGTGCTGACGGTGGGATCCCTGGATAGCTCATACGGCTCGGAGATGGTGTCGTCCTTTTCGAATTATGGCGCCAGCCAGGTGGATGTTTTTGCCCCCGGCGGGGGAATCTATTCCACCATGCCCGGCAACGCCTATGAATTCCAGGGGGGTACCTCAATGGCCGCACCGGCCGTTTCCGGCATAGCCGCGATGATCCGGTCCCGCTTCCCGGACCTGACCGCCCCCCAGGTTAAGAAAATCATCATGCAGTCCGGATTGCCCGTAAAGTCTCAGGTGATCCTGGGCGGGAATACGGAAAATGCCCGCCCATTTGCAAAAACCTCCCGTTCCGGGCGGATAGCCAATTTATACAATGCCCTGATCCTGGCCAGCCAGGTGAGCCGGGGCAATGCACAACCTTAAAAACCCCGAGATATGACCCGTCTTTTATTAATTTTCCTGCTTGCGACCGCCACCGCCTTTGGCCAGGGCAACACCGCCTACTGGCAGCAACATGTGGACTACCAAATGGAGGTGGATATGGATGTGGAAACCTACCGCTACACCGGCACGCAAAAACTGGTATACACCAATAATTCGCCCGATACGCTGAACCGGGTGTTCTACCACCTGTATTTCAATGCCTTTCAACCCGGCAGCGAAATGGACATGCGGCTGCAGGCCATTGAAGACCCGGACGGACGGATGACCGAAGACGGCAAAAGCCGGATTGCCGGGTTGTCCCCCGACGAAATCGGCTATCTCCACGCCACTTCCCTGATGCAGGACGGGGCGGCATTGAGCTACCAGGAAGAAGGCACCGTCCTGGTGGTGGAACTCGCTGAGCCGCTGCTCCCCGGGGGTCAAACGACATTCGATATGGAGTTTGAAGGGCAGGTCCCCGTACAGATCCGTCGCTCCGGGCGCAATAACCGCGAAGGGGTGGCCCTGTCGATGAGCCAGTGGTACCCGAAACTCGCCGAATACGATTTTGAAGGCTGGCATGCAGACCCGTACATCGCCCGGGAATTCCACGGGGTATGGGGGGATTTTGACCTGAAGCTGACCATTGACAAGGACTACACCGTAGGCGGAACGGGGTACCTGCAGAACCCCCAGGAAATCGGGCATGGCTATGAGAAGCCAGGAACCACCGTCCGCACCCGGGGCAAGACGCTGACCTGGCATTTCAAGGCACCCAATGTCCACGACTTTATGTGGGCCGCCGACCCGGATTACAACCACGACACGCTTCGCCTGGACAACGGGACCGTGCTCCACTTCCTCTACAAGGACAACCCGGAAATCCAGGAAAACTGGAAAAACCTGCAGCCCAAAGCCGCGGCGACAATGGAGTTTTTCAACCGCAATATCGGGCCCTACCCCTACGACCAGTATTCCATTGTCCAGGGGGGCGACGGGGGAATGGAATACGCTATGAGCACGCTTATTACCGGGGAGCGCTCCTTCGGGAGCCTGGTAGGGGTGACGGTACACGAAATGGCGCACTCCTGGTTCCAGCACGTGCTGGCCACCAACGAATCCCGGCACGAGTGGATGGACGAAGGGTTTACGTCCTTTATCTCGGCCCTGTGCATGGATGCCGTCATGGAGCGCGATCGGGACAACCCTTTTTCGGGTTCTTACAACAACTATATCAGCCTGGCAACTTCCGGGAGGGAACAGCCGCTTACCACCCATGCAGACCGGTATGACTTTAACGGGGGGTACGGGATTTCCGCCTATAGCAAAGGGGCGGTATTCCTGGCGCAGCTCGGGTACGTGATCGGGCAGGACAAACTCATGGAGACCATCCGGCGCTATTACCGGGAATTCCAGTTTAAGCACCCCACGCCTAACGATTTTATCCGGGTGGCCGAGAAGGTCAGCGGGGCGGAGCTCGGGTGGTACCTGAACGATTTTACGCGCACTGCGAACACAATCGATTACGGGGTGAAAAGCGTGGAAGCCGTGGAAGGCGGCACCCGGGTTTCCCTGGAGCGCATCGGGCTGATGCCCATGCCGATCGACCTGCTGGTGGCCCTCAATGACGGCACGCGGAAAACGTACTATTTGCCCCTGCGGATGATGCGGGCCGAAAAGGATAACCCGTACACCGGCTTTGAGCGGGAAGTAAAAGCAGACTGGCCCTGGGCGCAATCCGTTTACGACCTGGTCCTGGACATTCCGATGGAAGAAATCCAGGCTATTGCCATCGACCCATCCGGCCTCATGGCGGATATCGACCAGGAAAACAACATCTGGCAACCCGGGCAATAAAGAAGATTTTCTATCGCCCTGTAGGCCCGGGCCGTCGCTTTATACTTTCCGGGGTCGGCCCGGGCCCTTGAAGCTGAACCAGAAAGCATCCCTGTAATCGGTGTTCCGGGCAGAGCGTTCCCGGTTGGTGAGGAGCAGGTGGGATTTCCCGCGGTGGCGGCTGCGGAATCCCAACAGGTGGAAAAGGGGCTTGCTGAAGAAGCGGGCAATGCGCAGGTCTACCAGGAGCGTAGTGCCGTCTGCCCAGCGGATACCCGGTAGGAAGGCCAGCCAGTCCTGAAACCGGAATCGCCGCAACCAGGCCGAAAGCTTCAGGGCCCAGGGCGCGATTGGGCGGATCAGGAAAAACCCCTCTTCCCCCTGGTCCTGATAGAGCGGCATAAACAGGATGCCCTTGCGTTTTAGGAACACCGGCTCGTCCCGGTCATGGGCCAGCAGCGTGCCGCCCGGCAGGGGCTGGAAGCTCTTCAGGCCGCGTACCATCCGGAATTCCCGGGCACTCTGCAGGGCATGTCGATAGTACACCTCGTAGAATCGGGAGTCGCCTTTTGCCGCCTCCCGCAGGTTCGCCAGCCGACTCCGCGTCTCCCTTCCACCCGGATCGGATTGCAGCCCGGAGTAGATTAACGCAAGCCTGACAAAGTCCACGGCAGACTCTACCGCTTGCGGTTCCTGGTGCTGACCGGATTCAAATCCCAGGGAAACATAGCCCAATTCGTTGATATAACTCAGCAGCGGCCCGTCCAGGTATTCTTCGATGCCGAGGATTACAGGGACAGGGAAGAGCTGTGCAAACTTCCGGTTGATGACCGCGTCGTTCATGGTCACAAATGGCAGGGTGGGGCTCGAAGTGGTGTGCAGGTCGATAAAATAAAACGGGGGCTGCCCTTCCTGCAGGAGTTCCCGGAGCCAGGTGAGGATTTCGGCGAGCTGGTGTTCCTCCGCCGTCCGCTCAGCCGGGGCAGTTGCACACACCTGCCCGATCCGTGGCCGGGTCCAGATCCGGTTCAGGTCCTGTTCCAGGAAACGCTTGCTCCGGCGGAGGGCGGGCAGGTTGCCCCGTACCCCGATAAACCGCCCCGCAGACAGGGGCTCCCCTGCGGCCTCCAGCTGGCGGAAAACTTTTTCCAGTGCCAGGATCCCGGCGGGCTCATTCCCGTGGATCCCGCCGAAGCAAATCAGCGTTGCCCCGGGCCGCGATCCGCGGATGTCCCCGATGATCCGGATCCCTGTATCCATCGTTTTCTCGCGTACGTCGTATTCAGTCTTCGTTATCAATGTCCGTTGAAGTAAGCAGGCCTATAAGCTCGCGGCCCTTTACGACGGGAAGGCAATGGATCCCGTAGGAGGCCATCAGTTCCCTGGCCGACCGAATGGATTTATCCGGGCCTGTGGTTATCAATTCCGTTTTCATCAGGTCGGCAATCCGCATTGAGTATATTTCGGGGCTTTCCGCCAGTTCCCCGACATCCTTCCAGCTGAGCAGGCCAATCAGTTCCTGCTTTCCGTCCATAACGGGCAGGTGGTGGAACCCATTCCATTTCATCAGGTGGACCACCAGGGCCGCGCTGTCGTTTTCATGGGCTGTGACCACCCGGGTGCTCATCAGGTCGCGGACCCGGGTAGCACGGCGACCGCTGAATACCTCGTTGCAGGTATATTTCTTCCAGGTAGCCACCGGGTATCCCTTGAGGGAGCGGTTGTACAGGCTGGCGGTCAATACGCGAAGCGCATCGGGCTGCCGCAACTCTTTCCGGAGTTCCCGGTAGGTTTTAACCTTCCATTCAGCCCCCGAATGACTCCGAATCCGGTTCTCGATCAGTTTCAGGTATTTGGTGATGTCCTCACCGGCCACCTGCATATGGGAAAGCCCCCGATAGGCGATGGGCAGGAAGAAATCCAGCAGGAGTTCCCGGGCCGGGACGTCCTTGCCCTGCCAGCGGAATTGGGCGGACATGCCGTAGCGGGCAGCGTGGAAGAAGTTCTTTTTGGCGTCCCGGAAATCCATTTTCTTGTGGATGTTGTCGAACTCGGAGGGGCGGCCGGTCATGATCCCCGTCCAGAATGCCAGGTTGGCAATCTCATCGGCCGTCGTAGGACCGGAGGGCAGGTAGCGGTTTTCGATCCGCAGGTGCGGTTTTTTCCCGCCGCGTCCGTAACAGAGCCGGTTCCAGGGATAGACCGTGCCATTGTACAGGCTCAGCGCCGTCAGGGCGGGGGCCTGGCCGCGGTTTACCTGTTCCAGGCTGTCCGACGCCTCAAAATCCGTGGATATCAGGCTGCGGAAAC
>CAXQQM010000172.1:0-7081 GCA_964226055.1 Robiginitalea sp.
GGAACCTTTGCCTGTTTGTGGATCACGGGCTTTTTCGGCGATCGTGTAGAGGCGCAGTTGGCCCTGACGCTGATTTTCAGCTTCGGCCTGCTCCATGGGGCGAACGATATCCAGATCCTGCGGAGTATGCGTCCGGATACCGGCCGGAAAAACTGGAACTTCCGGGTAGTCCTGTCGTATATCCTGTTCGTGTTGGGCATCGGAATGCTATTCGTTTGGCTTCCCGGACTGGCGCTGGCCAGCTTTGTGATGCTCAGCGCATACCATTTTGGGGAACAGCATTGGGTATCCCGGCTTTCGCATAGCCCTATGACTCTGGCGCGTATCGTTTTTACGGTATATGGTTTGGGTATTCTCTGCCTGTTGTTCTCCTTCCATCCGGATGAAGTATTGCGGATTGTCCGGGATATCAGTGGGTATTCCCTACCGGACCTGTGGTTTGGGACAGCCGCCCTGATCTTTCTGGCTACCTCCCTGCTCGGGGTAATTTTTCTGCTCCCGAGAAGCGAACGCTACCGGCACTTACCCTTTGAGGTGTTCCTGCTGGGGGTATTTGCGGTCGTTTTTTCCAGGGCGAGCTTGCTATGGTCATTTGCAATTTACTTTGTCCTCTGGCACGCCATTCCATCCCTGGCCGACCAGATCCGCCTGCTTTACGGCCAGGTGAACCGGGTAAATGGGTTGAAATACCTGAAAACTTCGGTTTTATACTGGGGGGCGTCGGTTGGAACGTTACTGGTGGTCCTCCTGTTATTCAGGGAAGGAGAATACGGATTCCTCCCTGTTTTCTTCTCTTTCCTGGCAGCAATTACCTTTCCGCATGTCTTGACCATGAGCGGCTTCCTCAAACGCTAAAAACGAACCCGGAAACTCAGGTTGGGCGTCAAACCCAGGGAGACGTTCTCCACCTTCTCCACCTCGTTTTGTTCGTTCAACCGGTAATAGGTATTCAGGATGTTCCGCCGGCCGGTCAGGTTCAGCACGGAGGCCCCTACGGAGGCGCGTACGGTTTCGGAGAACCGGAATCCATAGGTGGCCGAGGCATCGGCCCGGAAATATTCCGGCAGCCTACTGCTGTTGGGCTCGGAAAAATTCACCCGGTTTGGGAATACCGATGTATCCACGGAATTCGGTTCCGGTTCCGGTTCCGTAAACGGCCGGCCGGTCCGGTAATTCACCCCAATGCCCAGTTTGAGGTTCCCCGCGGAATAATTCGTCCCGAAACTGACCGTATGGCGGATGTCCAGGTTATTCGGGAATTCCGCAGGATCCAGATCTTCAAACCGGTAGTCGTTGCGGTTCCAGGCGTAGCTGACCCAGCTGCTCCATTCGACACTTTTAAAATTCAGCAGGGCTTCCACCCCATGTACGCGATACCGGCCCAGCTCCCCGTTGAACTGGTATTCGTTCTGAAACCCCTGGGTGTCCGTGGTAATGCCGTTCACTTCCTTGTAGAAGCCTTCGATCCCGGCTATCCAGTGGCCCTTGTCGTGGTGCAGCCCCAGGGAAACCTGCCGGCTGGTTACCAGCGGGAGGTTTTGGTCGTCTGCCAGGATCCATCGCCGTTTTTCGATGCCCAGGAAGTTCTGTTCCAGGTCGATTTTCTGGAGGCTCGTCTGGTTTTTCATCTCCCCCAGGACGCCGAGGACCAGGTGGGGGCGAAGCTTGTACTGCAGGTTAAGCCGCGGCTCCAGGCGAAAGCGGTCAAAGTCGTCCGGGTTGCTCAGATAGTTCAGCCGCAGGCCCGCCCGTGCGTCGAGTCGTTTCCCCGGCCCCGTATACCCCCATTCGGAATACAGGGCATGGGTGTAGAGCACATCCTTGATACGGCTTAAAAACGGGGGCTGGTTTACCTCGGAGTTGTTGGTGATGCCCGTAACCAGGAACTGGTAGCCGGCCTGCCAACGTATTTGCTGATTAAAGGCGTAGTCCATTTGGGTCTTCAGCGCGGTTTCCTCCACTTCGTTAGCTTGGAAAAGCTGCTGCTGACTCGCTTCGGTGGAATAATAGGAGTCCAGGAGGTAGCGGGTGAAATACCCGCTGACGACCGTGGAGAAACGGTCCGACCATTCACTGCTCAGCCGCCCGCCCACGGCCAGGTTGGACTGGTCCAGCCGGCTATGGTTTTCGGTGCTGTCGGCCGCCAGGACCTCCCGGTAAGAGAGACGGTTTTCGATATTGAGGGCGCTCACCCGCAATTTGTGGTAGGGGTCCAGGTCGTAGAGCAGTTTTGCGCTCACATCGTAAAAGTAGAAATCCTCGTCCCGGCTCTGGAATCGCTCCGTATTTGGCCCCTCCGGGCCGCTGACCTGCGTATCCTGGAAGGCGCGGTCCGAGAAATTGGAATAGGTAGGGGTATTCAGGAAATCCGTCACGGAGCGCCTCCCCGAGACCTGGATGGCCAGGCGGTCCGATATGGGGATATGGCCGTAAGCATCGCCGCTGAGCAGGTTCAAACCGGCACCACCGAAGTAAGTTCGTTCCACTTTGTCGTGGGTATGCATGTCGATGATGCCGCTGAGCCCGTCCCCAAACCGGGCGCTGCTGCCGTTCTTGATGATCTCCACTTCCCGGGTCAGGTAGGGGTTGAAGGCGGATATCAGGCCGAAGAAGTGGCCTGACTGATACATCTTGATCCCGTCCCACAGCAACAGGTTCTGGTCGTTCGTGCCGCCCCGGATATTGATATTGGAAACGGTCTCGTCTACGCTTTTGATACCGGGCAATGCCTGGATGGTCTGTAAGACGTCCGGATCGGTCAGGCCGGGCAAAAGCCCGAATTCCGAAGGGCTCATCAGGATACTGCCGTCGTCCCCTCGCCGGAGTCCGCTGGTGAGGAACTTGTAGACCACCACTTCCTGGAGTTCCTGGTAGCGCACCGGGAGAAGGAGCGGGGTACAGGGTTCCCGCCGGAGCAATTCTTCCGCCTGCAGATAGCGCGTCCGGAACCCGAGGTGCCGGATCCGCAGGGTGGCACCCCTTGGGATCTCCTGGAGACGGAAGGCCCCGTCCGGTCCTGTGACCGTAGCAATGCTGCTGCCGAGAACTTCCACGGAAGCCCCGGTAATGGTATTGTCTTCAAAATTGTCGTAAACACGGCCGCAGATATCCACCAGGTTGCTTTTGGCTACTGTATAATAGCGGTCGTTGAGTTTCTCGATCCGGAGCTGGGTTTGCTGCCGGAGTTCCTCGAGTACCGGCTCCAGTGGCAGGTCGGCCAGGAGGTCCGCAGGCAGGCCAACCCGCAGGTTACCCAGGGCCTCATCCACATAGGAAAACGCCACTTCGTGGCGCGCCTCCAACTGCCGGAGCAGGCCGATTACCCCCTGTTGCCCGGCACGCTGCCCCATAGCTGCCGGAGTGGCGATCAGGGCTAGGAAAAGGAGGATCGGGAAGTACGCCCGGACCTTACGGAGTTTCTTCGGCATATATAAGTACTTTGTTACCGGCTACTTCATAGGTAAGTTGTAGCGGGGCACTTATACTTTGTAACGCCAAATCCATATTTGTGTTGCTGATGGTACCGGTATATCGCCGGGAAAGGTCAAAGCCGCGGGTCTCCACCTCCATATTGTACTGGCGGCGGAACTCGTCGATGACGAAGGAAAGGGGCATGGAACGGAAAGCGGTTTCCTCCCCGGTCCATGAGGGGCTATCCCCTTCAACTGTTTCGGATTTGAAGGCAGTGGAACCTACAACCCGGTAGGCACTCCCCGCAGGGAGTTCAATGGTTTTATTGTTGTGAACTACCCGGACCCGCCCTTCGTAGCAGCTGACGATAAAGACATCGCCCCGCTGGAGGACATTGAACTGGGTACCCAGGACCGTTACCGTTCCGGCAGCAGTTGCCACGGTAAAAGTTTCCCCCTTGGCAACCTTGAAAAAGGCCTCCCCGGACAGGCGTACCTCCCGCTTATCATCCCATTTCGTCTTGCTGTAGGTGAGTTCGGTACCGGCGTTGAGCAGTACCTCGGAGGCATCCGGGAGGCGGACTTCCTGTCGTTGGGCTAAATGGGCCTCGACGGTGGCCTCCAGGGAGTTTATATAGTAGAATCCGGCAGCCAGCATCAGGATCACGGCTGCAGCAATGCTCAGCCAACGAACGGCCGGTTGCAGGCGACGCACTTTCCCCGTGTTGCCGGCACGTGCCAGCTTCACGCGGTCCAGGGCGGCTTCCGTGTCGAATGCGGGGCCTTCCAGGCGGGACGAAACAGACGCAATGCGCTCGTAGGTCTTGAATTCAGGGGAGTCCCTGAAGACCTTCATTTCGGCTTCCGAAAGCTCGCCGTTCAACCATTTTGCCAGATAATTCTCTTTCACGATGAGATGCTTTATACCTCTTAAACAACTGTGTGCGAGGATACCCTACCGTTAATATTCAATTTTTGGGGTATTTCGGGTAAAGATATTAAAATATCGGTGTGTGGTACGTTTTGGCAGTGAGGTGGAATCCGCAGACGAACCGCAGTGGGCATCAGCGGACGACCCGCAGGTGGGATGTCAGTCCGAGCTCATGGAACAGGTGGGACAACTCGCCCCGCATCCCTTTTTCAAACCGGAAGTACAACAGGAAATACAACGGCAGCCCCAAAAGGCCAATCCAATGATCCCTGATCCGGCGGTCCTGACCGAGGCTCTGGTAATACGCCGAGCGGTAGTAGCGCCCCATGAATAGAAAAACGAGAAACCCGGCAAAACAGCCCAGACAGAGCATGGCTGTATACCATCCCGGGGAAGCCATCCAGGATCCCAACAGGAGCACCACAAGCATCAGGTGGACGAACAGCGCCATCCGGATACTGCGGCGATAGTGCAGGAAGGATGCCACAGCCGCCCGCAGTTGCTGGGAGGTGTGATCAGCAGCGGAACGCGTATGGCGGAAGCCGTTGGCGCGCAACTCTGAAGTTATCCGCATCAACTCGGGTAGCGACAGGACTTCCTGGTTTGTTTGGGGTGTTCTCATTTACGGGTTGCACAGGCTGAAATCCGGGGTACCCCGGCTCAGGGAAGCCCAAAATAGGAAATTTTGCCCCTCACGCGGGCCCAACGGCCCTCTAATCGGCTGATATTCGGCAAGATGTATGATTTTCCCGAGGAATAACACCCCGCACCGCCGAAATCCCGAAAACCGACCGGATGGTCTGTAAATAATTGACTGTGAAGAATTAACAGGTTGCTCTAAAGGTGCCTCTACCGGAATTCAGATGCCGTCGATCTCTTCACGAAGGGATTTCAGGGCCAGGTGCATGCGCTTTTCGATGGCTTTGACGCTCACCCCTTCAATTTCGGCGATTTGGGCGTATGTTTTCCCGTCGATCCGGTTGAGCAGGAAGGTGGTCCGCTGGTTGTCCGGCAGGGCGGAGAGGGCAGCTTCCAATTTTTCCTTGAACTGTTGCTCCTCCAGCAGGAACTCCGGGCTTTCCCGCGTCACATTTCCACCGGGTTCCCGGTGTTTCAAACGGACTTTTTCGGCCTTGATGACATTCAGGTACAGGTTGTTGGCCACGGTGGAAACAAATGCCCGGGCTTTCTCCGGGGCCACCTTTGCGCAGTTCTCCCAGAGTTTAACAAAAGCCTCCTGCACAGCATCGTGGGCTTTCTCCTCATTGCCGAACTTATAATATATGTAGTTGAAAATCGTTTTTGAATGGGTGCGGAAGATCTCGCTATATACCTGGTCGTCACAGACGTTGTCCATACGGGTGCTTTGATGGGTTGGACGCGTTGACCAAAGATATCCCAAAAAATTTAACAATCCGGTAGGGTATTTCAAAAGTTGGTTGTTCTATAGGAAATTAGCATCCACTAAAAATCCAAATCGTTATGAAAAAGTTTGTTAACCTCGCCACCTACACACTGTTCCTGCTGGCATTTATGGCATTTACGTCCTGTCAGTCGGAGTTTGAAGAGGTAAATACCTCGGATACGCAAGGGGAATCCTTTGCGGCGAATTCCTCTACAGCCTTACTTATAGAGAATACTGCCCGGCTCGATGGGTCCTTTGACAATATTGTCGATGGCTCGAGTTGTATCGCCCTGAATTTCCCCTATTCCGTAAATGTCAACGGAATTGACCTGGTGATTGATTCCCGGGAAGACCTCCACCTGATCGAGGAAATCTTCGACGAGTTTGAGGAAGACGACGACATCCTGGAGATCATATTCCCGATCACCATCACCACCAAGGACCTGGACGAATTTGTCATCGAGGGCCCCGATGCCCTGGAGGAATTGGTCCGCGACTGCGTGGAAGGAGGGGACGACGACGATATCGAGTGTATCGACTTTGTTTACCCGATAACCTTCTACACCTTCGACGTAAGCAACACGCAAACCGGTCAGGTGACCGTGGAAAGCGACGAACAACTGCAGCGCTTCCTCAAGGAGCGTGGAGGTGATGATATCATCAGCATCCAGTACCCAATAACCCTGGTAAAGTACGACGGTACAGAAATCCGCGTCAGCAGCAATGAGGAATTGGCTGTTGCCCTGGATACCGCAAGGGATATCTGCGATGAAGACGACGACGACGATTACAACGACGACGACTTTGATGAGGAACGCCTGGCGAACCTGCTCACGGAATGCCCGTGGATCGTACTGACCGTAGAACGCGATGCCGCGAACCTCTCGGACATGTACGAGGCTTACAAGATGTTCTTTTCCGTCGACGGGACCGTTGAGGTAAAAGACCGCGAAGGAAATACGCTGGTAGGCGAATGGGCCCTCCGCATGTCGGACCGCGGGGTCATGCTCCGGTTGAGCTTTGACACGCTGGTGGACTTTAACCTGGAGTGGTTGGTCTACGAGATCGGTGACGGAAAAATCAAGCTCTACGAAGAAGGCGGAAACCGCATCATCATGAAGATCGCCTGCGGTGACCCGGGAAGCATCCTGCCGGGCGCCCTTACGGAAATCCTGCGCGAATGCAGCTGGATCATCAAAAAGGTAAAGAACCAGGGCGAGGAGATCGACCGCCTGCTCGGATACGAATTTGAATTCCAGGCGGAAGGCGTCGTAACCCTCAGCAACGGCGTAACCGTTAGTGAAGGAACCTGGGAGGTTACCACCAATGCCGAAG
>CAXQQM010000173.1:0-5246 GCA_964226055.1 Robiginitalea sp.
AGGCACTATTCAGGGAATCGAATTACAAACCCCCCAGATAAGAAATTATGTCGGAATTGCACACATCGGAAATTACCCTGCGGGTGGCCCTGGATGAAAACCGGGTCCCGGAAAAACTGCACTGGTCTGCCCAGGACGGCGGGATCGAGAACGAAGAAGCCAAGGCGATGCTGCTGTCCGTCTGGGATAGCGCCAACAAAGAGTCCCTGAAGATTGATCTTTGGACCAAGGATATGCCTGTGGAGGAGATGAAGATCTTTTTCCACCAGACCCTGGTGGCACTTTCCGATACGTTTATGAAGGCCACGCAGGACGAGAAGATGACGGCCACCATGAAGGATTTCTGTGACTACTTTGCCGAAAAGCTCGAATTGAAAGGCGATTCGTCGGGCCCGGGCGGTCAGGCCTTGTAGAGCTCCCGGTAGTAAGCGTCGGCCATCCGGTGGCTCGAAAACGCGGGTACGACCTCTTCCTTGGCCCGGAATACCATTTCCATCCATTTGTCGGGCTGCTCGTAGTACACGGGCAAGACGTCTTTTTCGAGTATGTCATACAGGTTTTTGCTGTCCATCTCGTCCTGCACGCTGTGCGGCTGTCCGGGATCTGCCTCGGGCAGGACAAAGGCATTTTCACCGTGACGGGCAAACTCGGGGATCCACCCGTCGTTTACCGTCAGGTTCAGCGAGCCGTTCATCGCAGCGGTCATTCCACTGGTGCCGGAGGCCTCGCGGGTGATTCGCGGGGTGTTCAGCCAGATATCCGAGCCTTCCTTCAACTGCCTGGACAATTCCATTTCGTAACCGGTAAGCACGGTCAGGTTGGGGAACCCCCAGCTAACCTCGATGAGGCGGTTAAAGATATTGATGGCTCCGTAATCTTCCGGGTAGGGCTTGCCCGCCCAGATAATCTGTATGGGTTTTTCCGGGTTTGACAGGAGTTTTCGAAAACGTTCAAAATCCCGCAACAGGAGGTCTGCCCGTTTGTAAGCGGCAAACCGCCGGGCCCAGACCACCGTGAGGACTTCCGGGTCAAACCGCTTCCCTGTCTGGTCCATGACTTCCCGGAACAGGTCGGCCTTCATCTGCATTTTTCGCTTTCGGAAGGCTTTAACCTGTTTCTTCTCAAAGTACTTTTGTAGTGCTGGGTCTGTCCAGTACCCGGGGTGCTGGGCGTTGGTGATCGGTACGATACGGGAATCCAGGCCAAAGGGTTGCCACATCTGCCGGGCCACCCTGGCGTGTAGTTCGGAAACCGCATTGGCCTTTTTGGAATGCCGAAGGGCCGACACCGTATAGTTGAGTTCTTCCCCGACGAGTTCCCGGCGCAACTCGGGGTCGGGCAACCGGCGGCCAAAGAAACCCCGGTTGTTCAGGTGGTAGCCGTTCCGGGTTTCATTCCCGCCCTTTTCAGGCGTATGCGTGGTAAAGACCATCTGGGAGGAAGGGACCCCCTGGTCGCGCAGGTAGTAAAAGGCGGGGAGCGCATGGCCCTCGTTCAGGTGGTAGCAGTCGGCCCCGCCCAGCAGCCCTACCAGTTTCGCCCCGCCGATACCCAATACGATGCTCTGAGAGATCCGTGTTTCGTCATTCGGGTCGTAGAGGCGGTCGGTAATCGTCCGGGAAAGGAAGTCGTTTTCAGGGACGTCCGTGCTGAGCAGGTAGAGGGGTACGGTCTGGAAGATATCCGGGGGGAGTACCCAGACCCGGACCCGGACATCCGGGTTATCGTTGATGGCAACCGAAAGCTCGATCCCCGTATCCTCCAGGTAATCGTATCTCTTTTCCACCAGGCGGGACGCCATGGTGCCGTCCTGCTGCCGCTCCTGGTCGTAATAGCCGTATTTCCAGAGCATTCCGATGCCGATCATATTCTGTTTCAGGTCATAGGCGGATTTCAGGTGGGAGCCGGCCAGGAAGCCCAGGCCCCCGGAGAAAATTTTCAGTCCCTGGTCGATCCCGAACTCCATACTGAAGTAGGCGGCGCGCCGGGCGTATTTCCGATCGGGGGTATACGGGTGGTACCAGTTGCGGTAGGGGGAGGAGGATTTCGGCATGTTGGGTCGTATTTAAAGGCCCAAATTACATATAATTGATCCACCGGGCCAAAGGCCGGGCCTCAAAAGACATATATCCCGATGAAATGCCCTTCCCGTAAGCAAGGAGAATCAATGCTCGATAGCCAGCAGGGGGATTCGGGATTGCAGGGTCAGGATCCGGGTAAGCCGCCCCTCGGAAGGCTTCCCGTTGCGCACGTGGTTGCGCGGCAAAATGGCAATCAGGTCCATTTCTTTTTCCTGGGCGTAGTCAAAAATCCCTTCCACCATGTCGTCACTCTCTATAAAGGTATGCTGGGCATAGAAATCTTCCAGGTAATACTCGAGTAGCCGCTCGTTCTTTTCTTCCTCCTTGGAATACCCGTATACACCGGGCGTGGTCTGTATGGTCAGCACGTGTACCTGCGCATTGAAGGTCCGTGCAAAGTTCAGCAGGGTGCCCAGGTCTTTGGGGTCGTCTATTTCGTTACTGCCGAGTACCAGGGCGATTTTCTTCAGGCGGAATTCCTCCGGGACCCCCTGGGGGATTACCAAAACCGGACAATCCGTGGACAGGACGGTTTGTGAAGTGTGGGTGGTCCCCTCCGGATCCTTCGAGCCGGAAGTACCCATTAGGATCAGGTCCGTATTGAGTTCCCGGCTCTTGTCGATCAGGCCGGACACGGACGGGGGCGAAAAATGCACCCAGTCTATTTCGGAACGGAACACCTTGCTGAGTCCTGCGCGAATATCCGCAAACTGCTTTTCCAGGGCCTTCAGATCCTCCTTTTCCTGCATAAAGCAAATGGTGATCTTTTTGCCGGGGCGGTTGCCCACAAAATCCAGGGCGTAGGTGAGGGCCTGTTCGGAAGGTGGGGAAAAATCAAAGGGGACCAGGATGTCGTTGATGCGTTCCATGCGATGTGAATAGGTTCGGTTGTAAATCTACCCCCTAGGATACGAATAATTCATGACAAATATCAAATTTGCCCGAATGCGGGCTTCAGGTGCCTGCCTGTTCCGACACCGGCACCTCGATAAGGAGTATCCGGCTTCGTTCCAGGATCTCGAAATCCACCGTGCCGGTTTGCCAGACCCCCAGGGCATCCCGGTCCGACAGTCGGGTATCTGCAACCTTCACCTCACCTTCAAGGACGAAAATATAAAGCCCATGCCCCGGATCCTTCAGCGAGTAACCAGGTTTCTGCCCGGGTTCGAAGCGGCCCAGGTGCAGCCAGGCATCCTGGTGGATCCACAGGCCGTCGTGTTTCCCCTTTGGCCCCAGGGCGGTAAACCAATTATTCTGTGCGGCAGCCGTATCGATCCGGATTTGATCGTACCGGGGGCTTACCCCGGCCGTATCGGGTAGAATCCAGATTTGCAGGAAGGCCACCTCCCGGTCCTGGCTATGGTTGTATTCGCTGTGGCGAACGCCGGTGCCAGCGCTCATCACCTGGATATCCCCTTCCCGGATTATCGCCTTGTTCCCCATACTGTCCTCGTGTTCCAGGGCGCCTTCCAGGGGGATGGAAATGATCTCCATATCCCGATGCGGGTGGGTGCCAAACCCCTTGCCGGGAGCCACGCGGTCGTCATTCAGGACGCGCAGCGCCCCAAACTGGATTTTATTCGGGTCGTAGAAGGAGGCAAAACTGAAGCTGTGTTGGCTTTTCAGCCAACCGTGGTCGGCGGACCCCCGCTCCCCGGAGGGATGTACAATCTTTTTCATAACTTATTGGATATCCGGTTTTACTACCGGCTAATTTACTGAACTCCCGGCCCGGGCCGACCTAATGAAAGGTTAAAGGAAAATGAAAGGTTAAAGGAAATGGGAGTGTAAGGAATTGACCCAAGAAGGAACCAACTGAAAGGGGCGCGCATTGCCAGAAAGGAAAGGAAGACAAAAATGAAAACGGAATTTTTGGAGGAGGACGGGGCCCTGGTATTCGTCTACAATGCAGATATGGGTTGGCGCCAGACATTTTGGGATACGCTGCACAAGTATATGCGTCCGGATACCTACGGCTGCAACCTGTGTAAACTCACCCATGGTCCGATTGGGCCCCGGGAAACCTGGAGGGCTTTTCTGCAAGCTGTTGACAGGCCCGTACAATTCATGCATCGCGATGAGTACCGGAAACTCCAGGCAGAAAAGGACCTGCAGGCCGTTGCGTTGCCCGCTGTGCTGCAGGTGCACAACGGACACCTCCGGATGCTGCTCCCCGCCCGGGAATTGAATACCATCCAACGACTCGAGGATCTGGTGACTGCGCTGCGGGAACGGCTGGCCTGAATGCGACCGGTGACTGTTTGTGGTTTGCGGGGTGCCCCTGTAATTTTTATTGGGGGGACCCCCCGGAAGCCTTCCGGAAATTTTGGTTGATTTCCCCGATATAGGCCAGCACCTCTTCTTTTCCGGTGCCTTTCAAGGAGGAGGTCACAAAAAAGGGCGGGTCGGCTTCCCATCCGGCGGCCCGCATGGCCTGCAAATATGCATCCGTATGCCTGGATATGGCGCCGGGCTTGAGTTTGTCCGACTTGGTAAAGATCAGGGCAAAGGGGATTCCCTCCCCAGTAAGCCATTCCATGAATTCCAGGTCGATGGGTTGGGGCTCGTGGCGGATATCCACAAGCAAAAATGCCGACAGCAACTGCCGCCGTTCCCTGAAATACCGGTGGATTAGCTTTTGAAATGCCGCCTTATCTTTTTTGGAGGTACGGGCATATCCGTATCCAGGCAGGTCTACCAAAAACCAGTTGTCGTTGATACGAAAGTGGTTGATGAGCTGGGTTTTCCCCGGCCGGCCCGAGATCTTTGCCAGGTGTTTCCGCTCGGTCAGCATATTGATCAGGGAGGATTTACCCACATTGGAGCGGCCGATAAAAGCGTATTCCGGCAGGGGCTCGGCCGGGCATTTGGACACATCGGTATTGCTGACAATGAATTCTGCAGATCGGATTCTCATAAATCGGCGGGTTTCCAGGCGGACCCGGGATTCGGTTCGTGGCCCTAAAAGTTGCGTTTTTCCAGCCAGCTGGCCAGGATGCGATTGAAATCCTCCGGATGTTCCATCATCGGTGCGTGCCCGCATTCGGGGATCCAGTACAAATCGGAATCCGGCAGTAGTTCGTGGAATTCCTTGGCCACGTTGGGCGGGGTCACCGTGTCATTCTCCCCCCAAATAATGCAGGTGGGTGTCTTCATGGCCGGGAG
>CAXQQM010000174.1:0-12550 GCA_964226055.1 Robiginitalea sp.
AGACGAGCAGGAGGTGGTTCCGGGTGGTATCTCCAAGGTTCTCCCGGGCCATGTAGGCGCCCGGGCTGATCTGGGCCCCGACACCCCAAGCAAACAGGACACAAGCGATTGTGCAAAAAATTAATCGTTTCATAATGCTTTCTGACTTTGAATCCCCCTAAATTACAACATATTTATGTTTCAAAAAATAATTGAAAAAGCTGTAAACCAGGCGGTTGCATGCTGAGGTGGATGAAATCTAAAAAAAACGCAAAAAACCGTTTATATTTAAAAAAAAAGTTTTCATTTGCAGCCGTCAAAAATGGGGCAGACCCATTTGGACTAGCTGAACATCTTGAATCGTGTTTGTATATTCGGGTGGTGGGGAAACAGGAAGTCATACCCCATCACGGCCTATCAGATAGGCAACCGAAGTTTAAAGCTAACTTCCGTAAGCATCGTTTTCCGCTCCGCCGGTTCCTGCGGACTTGTACGTGTACTTCCAATTGGCTTATTTTCCCTGACACGGAGGCCTATGAACTAATTTCCGGCCCCGGCAGATACCGGGTCGGCATAGAATTTCAACCATTATGAATATTACCTATCGGGATCTTATCGATCAGACTTATTATTTCCCCACAGAAGAGTTCGACCTGGAGGGGGACCGGCTCCGTTTTCACGGGGTTTCCCTCACAGACCTGATCGAGCGCTACGGCAGCCCACTGAAGTTTACATACCTGCCCAAGATTTCCCAGAATATCAACCGGGCCAAGGACTGGTTTGCCGAGGCGATGGAAAAGCACGACTACCCGGGCAAGTACTATTATTGCTACTGCACCAAGAGCTCGCACTTCCGCTATGTGCTGCACGAAGCCCTGAAGAACGACATCCACATCGAGACTTCCTCGGCCTTCGACATCGATATTGTCGAGAACCTGAAGGCGCAGGGGTTGATCAGCGAGCGCACCTACGTGATTTGCAATGGCTTTAAGCGGGAAGCCTACGTGGACAATATCGGGCGGCTTATCAACGAAGGCCACCGGAATTGCATCCCGATTATCGACAATTACGAGGAGCTTTCCCTCCTGGACGAAGTGATCGAACAACCTTTTAAGGTCGGGATCCGAATCGCTTCCGAGGAGGAGCCAAAGTTCGAGTTTTACACTTCCCGCCTGGGGATCGGCTATAAGGACATCGTCCCTTTTTACGAGAACCAGATCCGGGATAATGAAAAGGTGGAACTCCGGATGCTGCATTTTTTCATCAATACAGGGATCCGCGACAATGCGTATTACTGGAACGAACTCAACAAGTGCCTCAAGGTATACGTCCGCCTGAAAAAGCTGTGCCCGAGCCTGGACAGCCTGAATATCGGCGGGGGTTTCCCGACCAAGAACTCCCTTTCCTTCCAGTACGATTACGCGTATATGGTGGATGAGATCGTGAACCAGATTAAGCTCACCTGCGAGGAAGGAGACGTGCCCCCGCCCAACATCTTCACCGAATTCGGCAGTTTTACCGTGGGCGAAAGCGGCGGGGCCGTATACAAGGTGTTGTACCAGAAACAACAGAACGACCGGGAGAAATGGAACATGATCGACAGCTCGTTTATCACGACCCTGCCGGATTCCTGGGCCATCAACAAGCGTTTTATCATGCTGTCGGTGAACCGCTGGGACGACCCGTATGAGCGCGTGCTCCTGGGCGGGCTCACCTGCGACAGCGACGATTATTACAACAGCCAGCAGGATATGAATGCCATTTACCTGCCCAAGTTCCATTCGGGCAAACCCCTGTACATCGGGTTTTTCAATACGGGCGCATACCAGGAAACCATCGGCGGGTTCGGGGGGCTGCACCACTGCCTGATCCCCCAGCCAAAGCACCTGCTGATCGACCGGGACGAAAACGGCGAGGTCAGCATCTCGGTCTTCAGCGAACAGCAAACGGCCCGGGACCACATGCAGATCCTCGGGTACCAGCCGGACCTTGTAGATGAACCGGAACAGGCCCCCGGCCTGCAGGCCGAAAACCCGTCGGGGAAGGCCTCATAAAAACGAATAGCAACACCACAGTATAATACTAATTGACCACCCCTATGAAACAATCGAAGAATTACGCCGGGATTCCTGACGAATTCTCGCAAATTGAAAAGTCCGCCGTGGTCCTGATCCCCGTGCCTTATGACGGCACCAGTACCTGGGGAAAAGGGGCAGACAAAGGCCCGGATGCCTTCCTGGAAGCATCGGAAAACATGGAACTATACGACATCGAAACCGGCACGGAGGCGTACCGGCAGGGCATCTACCTGGCGCCGCCTGTAAATGGAGATACCCCGGAGTCGCTGGTAAACGCGGTCCACGACCAGGTGAAGGACTACATCATGCGCAACAAATTCGTCACCCTGTTCGGGGGGGAGCACTCGCTGTCGATCGGATCGATCCGGGCCTTCAACGAGTGCTTCGACGACCTGACTGTCCTGCAGATCGACGCCCATGCGGACCTGCGTAAAACCTATGAAGGCACGGCCTACAACCACGCCTGCGCGGTGCACGAGGCCTCCCAAACCACCAACCTGGTCCAGGTGGGTATCCGCAGCATGGATGCTATTGAAAAGACCTATATGGACCCGGAGAAGGTGTTTTTTGCCCACGAAATGGCTGCGGACGAATTTTGGATGGATAAGGTCATTGAGCTGCTCACGGACAATGTGTTTATCACTTTTGACCTGGACGCCCTGGACCCGTCCATTATGCCGTCCACGGGCACCCCGGAGCCCGGGGGGCTCTTTTGGTACGAGACCCTGGAATTTTTGCTTCGTGTTTTCGAGGAAAAAAACGTGGTGGGCTTCGACATCGTGGAGCTCTGCCCCAACCCGGCCGACCGGTCTTCGGATTTTCTGGCGGCCAAGTTGTATTATAAAATGTTGAGTTATAAATTCAGGGAGGATGCGATCGAAGGGGATGCCTGAGCGCCGTTGCGCCTTGCCCCCTGACGCTAGCGTCGCCTCCCGATAAAAGTTAAGAATATGGATTCAAATGCCCCGGTTACCGATTTTATTACGCGATACTTCCGCCACTTCAACGCCGCCGCCCTGGTGGATGCCGCCAAAGGCTACCAGGACCAGTTGGACCAGGGTGCCAAAATGCTCGTCTCCCTGGCCGGGGCGATGAGCACTGCCGAGCTCGGGCGGATATTTGCGGAGATGATCCGCCAGGACAAGGTGCATATTATCAGCTGTACGGGGGCCAACCTGGAGGAGGACATCATGAACCTGGTGGCCCACAGCCATTACCGGAGGGTCCCCGAATATCGGGACCTCACCCCGAAAGACGAGTGGGCGTTGCTCGAAAAAGGCCTCAACCGGGTAACCGACACGTGCATCCCGGAGGAAGAAGCTTTCCGGCGGCTGCAGGAACACATTTTTAAGATCTGGAAGGATGCAGAAGCGGCCGGGGAGCGGTATTTCCCCCATGAATACATGTACAAACTCCTGCTCAGCGGTGTGCTGGAACCCCATTACGAGATCGACTTGAAGGATTCCTGGATGTACGCGGCGGCGGAAAAGAACCTGCCCCTGGTTTGCCCGGGATGGGAAGACAGCACCATGGGGAATATCTTTGCCTCCTATGTGGTCAAGGGGGAATTAAAAGCCAGCACGATGAAATCGGGCATTGAGTACATGACCTACCTGGCCGACTGGTATACGAACAATTCCGATAAAGGGATTGGATTCTTCCAGATCGGGGGCGGCATTGCCGGCGACTTCCCCATCTGCGTGGTGCCGATGCTCTACCAGGACCTGGAACGCACCGAGACGCCTTTCTGGTGTTATTTCTGCCAGATCAGCGACAGCACCACGAGCTATGGATCCTACTCCGGCGCTGTTCCCAACGAAAAGATCACCTGGGGGAAACTGGGGATCGACACACCGAAGTTCATCGTGGAGAGCGATGCGACCATTGTTGCGCCCTTAATTTTTGCTTACCTTTTAAACATGTAATTATGGATAACCTCAAGCGCGTCATAGTAGATTTCAAAAAACTGACCCCCGAGGTCCTGAAGTTGCTGGTCGAAAAGTATCCGGACGGTTACGATGACGACAATATCATCACCTTCAGGAATGCGCAGGGCGAACGCGTGGAAGCGGTAGAAGTTACCACGGACGACACGAAATACCTGGTCAAGATCAGCGCCAAGCTCGAGAAAACCATGGCCAATTACGAAGAGGAAGACTACGAGGATTTTGACGACGACGACCCGGAAGCCATCCCGGACATCGAAATCGAATCGGAGGACGACCCGGAAATCTAAATTCGACCCCGGCGACATTTTTCGTTCGGGGTAATCCGTTTGCCGCAGGCTACTTCGGCAGCATCCAACAATCATTAAGGCATGAACCATTTACCAACGCTCGGGAGCGAAGAGTGGTGCGTCTTTGACGACCTCGGCATCCCGGCAATCAAGGCCCGGGTGGATTCCGGCGCCAAGACCTCCTCCATGCAGGCCACCAACATTAAGGTGGTAATGAAGCACGGGGAGGAATGGGTGCACTTTGAGGTACACCCGCTCCAGGAAACCCGCAATATCACCATTCCTTGCGAAGCGAAACTGGTAGACCGCCGATACGTAAAAAGCTCCTCGGGGATCACCGAGGAGCGCCTGGTTATCCGGACACCCGTTCGTATGGGGGAGGACACCTTTGAAATCGAAGTGACCCTGGCCAGCCGGGACACGATGGAGTACCGGATGCTCCTGGGCCGGGAGGCCCTGTCCGGGCGCTATCTGGTAAACCCCGCCGCGAGTTTCAGCCAGGGGGAGATCAGCGAAGCGGAACTCGATCGCCTGTACAAGCCGTACCGCCCTTCCCGTTCAGGCCTGAAGATTGCGCTCCTGGCCAGTAACCCGCAGCTTTACAGCAACAAGCGCATCATGGAAGCCGCCCAGGGCCGGGGACACGAAATCGTCTTCCTCAACGTGGAACTCGCTTACATGAAACTCGATGCCCGATCCCCGGAAATCCGCTACCGGGGCGGCAACATCCTCAACGAATTCGACGCGATTATCCCGAGGATCAAGCCCGCCGTCACCTTCTACGGTTGCGCGCTGATCCGGCAGTTCGACAACCTGGGTGTATATTGCCTGAACTCCGCCGAGGCCATCACCCAATCCCGCGACAAGCTCTTTGCCTCCCAGCTTTTCTCCCGCCACGACATCCATATCCCCATTACCGGTTTTGCCAAATCCCCCAACGATACCCGGGACCTGATCAAGATGGTGAACGGGGCGCCCCTGATCATCAAACTCCTTGAAAGCACACAGGGCAAGGGGGTGGTGCTGGCCGAAACCAACAAGGCGGCCGAAAGCGTGATCAACGCCTTCAAAAGCGTCCAGACCAACATCCTGGTGCAGGAATTCATCAAGGAGGCCAACGGCCAGGATATCCGCTGCTTTGTGATCAACAACAAGGTGGTGGCCTCCATGCAGCGGCAGGCGGAAAAAGGGGAATTCCGGGCAAACATCCACCAGGGGGGCAGCGCCTCCCCGGTAAAGATCACCGCCGAGGAGCGGAAACTCGCCATCAAGGCGGCCAAAGTGCTCAACCTGGCGGTCGCCGGGGTCGATATCATCCGGTCCAACAAGGGCCCGTTGTTATTGGAGGTCAATTCCTCCCCGGGCCTGGAGGGAATCGAGAACGCCACCGGCAAGGACATTGCGGACAGCATGATCCGCGCGATAGAGAAAAAGCTGAACTACCAGCCTGCCTGAGCCCGCAATTCAGCCAACATGGTGGCGGTGGTTTTCTGCAGGTCGTATTCCGGATTCCAGCCCCAATCCTCCCGGGCCTGGGAATCGTCTATGCGGCTCGGCCAGGAATCGGCGATCTCCTGCCGGAAATCAGGGGCGTATTCGATCCGGAATTCCGGGATTTCCCGACGGATGGCCTCTGCGAGTTCTTCCGGGCTGAATGTCATCGCCTGCAGGTTGTAGGATGAACGGATGCTCAGGGCTTCTCCATCGGCGCGCATCAGTTCGATGGTCGCACGGATCGCGTCGTCCATATACATCATGGGCAGTCGCGTATCCCGGTCCAGGAAACTCGTGTAGGCGCCGTTTTCCAGGGCTTCGTGAAAGATCTCTACCGCGTAGTCCGTGGTACCCCCGCCCGGCTGGGTCTTCCAGCTGATAAGCCCGGGGTATCGCAGGCTGCGCACATCCACCCCGAATTTCCGGTGGTAGTAGGCACACCAGCGTTCCCCGGATTGTTTGCTGATGCCGTATACGGTACTGGGTTCCATCACGGTGGACTGGGGGGTATCCTCTTTGGGGGTCGTACTCCCGAAGACCGCAATACTCGATGGCCAGAATATCTTGGAGATTTTCTTATCCTTGGCGAGCCTCAGGACGTTGAACAGGGTATTCATGTTCAGGTTCCATGCCCGGTCCGGGAACTTTTCGGCCGTAGCGCTCAGCATGGCGGCCATCAGGTAGATCTCGTCCACCTCGTAATGCGCAACCAACTCTTCCATGGCGTCGGCATCTGTGGCATCCAAAATTTCAAACGGGCCGGAACCCATCAGTTCGGTATCGCCTTCCCGGATGTCGCTTGCCACCACGGCCTCCGGCCCGTGAATCCCCCTCAGGGCCAGGGTAAGTTCTGTGCCGATCTGCCCGCAGGCGCCCAGTATCAAGATGGTTTTGGCCATATTGCGTGCGCTGATTGTTTGCGCGGCTAAAGATAACTCTTTGTAAATTTGTACCTTCGATTATGCGAAAATTGTGCGCTTTTTTCCTGTTCCTCTGTGTGTTTTCCGGTTGTGATCAGCCGGCGGGCCCGCGGATTGACGCGCCCCCGGAGGGAGCCCTTGCCGACACACTCCCCCTGCCGGAACCGTTAGGCCTGCAGGGCCCTGTCCGCAGTGCAGTGGCAGATTGGGAGGCTTTTACCACCCTCGAGGAGCGGATCGCTTCCCTGTACGACATGCAGGGCCCGGAAGAAATGAAATTAAAACTCGAGGAACTCACTGCCGATTTTCAGGCGCTCGAGGAGTCGGAATTCCCCGAATTGTTCGATATCCCATCGGTCAGGAGCCGGGAGCGGGTAGTCCGGACTTTCCTGCTTAAAACCCAGGCGGCTTTGTATTACCGCCGGGATTACCGTCCGGCACTGCGGCAGTTCCTCGAGGCCTACAATGCCTTCCGGGAACAACTCAACCGCGTGGAGTCCAGCCAGCTCGACCCGTCGCTCTTTGAAGAGGACTAAAAACCAGACCATGAAAAGATTCTCCCTGTTATTCATGTGTTGCCTGCCCCTGATGGTGGCGGGGCAGCAAGCCGAAAAAAAACACCTGGACAGTTTGCTTACTGCCTGGCACCAGGCCGCCTCCGACGCGGATTTCGACGGGTATTTCGGACTGATGGCCCCCGACGGGGTATTCATCGGTACGGATGCCTCTGAAAATTGGGACCGGGAGGACTTTATGGAATTTTCCAGGCCGTATTTCGACCAGGGGAAGGCCTGGTCGTTCCGGGCCATTGAACGGAATATCTACCTGGGTCCCGGGGGGGAAACCGCCTGGTTCGACGAACTGCTGGATACCTGGATGCAACTCTGCCGAGGCTCCGGGACACTGGTAAAAACCCCGGAAGGCTGGAAGATTGCGCACTACGTCCTGTCGATGACCATACCCAATGAAGAGGTGGAGGGGGCTGTTGCCCTGAAGAAAGAACGGGATAGCCTGGTTCGCGCCCGACTTACGGGCAACCGGCGATAAACGGGTTCGAAGGGATTGAAAAGTTTCGCCCCCCTGGATCCGGCGGGTCGGCACGCCTTTGGTTGTCGGCCTTTACTTCCCTGGAGTTATCCGGTTAGTTATCCGGGTTTTCCCCTTCCTGAGCCTGCTGTTTCCGGGATTCAAGCGCCTGCTTGCTCAGGCTGGCCAGGTTGAAATTGGGATCCATTGCCAAAGCCTCGTCAATACTGGCAATCGCCTTGTCGATGTTGTTGCGGTTCATGCCGTACTGTGCCAGGCCACGGAGGTGGATCAACGCGGCTTTCAGCGAGACCTCATAAGGTTGCTGCCGTTCGTAAAAGGCGTACTTCATCTCGTCCGTGGCATTTTCAATCCCGTATTCGATGGCGGTAAGGGCCCCGGCATTTTCACCGACCTGGATTTTCAAATCGGCGATTTCGTACGAGAGGTAAGGGTTCGGGTTGCGATCGAACAGGGCTTCGAAATGCTCCAGGGAACGTTTGGGCTGGTTCAGGGATTTCAGGGAAAGGGCTTTCACCTGCAGGGCGATATCCGAATCGTCCGGGCTGAGGTCCACCCCCAGCAGGTTGAGTGCCTGCAGGTGCTGGTCGTTGTTGGCGTATACGTAAGCCAGCGTGTCCCGCCGCTCCACGGAGTAGTCCAGGAGGTTCAGGTGGGTGAGGGCATTGATCACCCCGCGCACATCGCCCTGCACGCGCATTTGGTGGTAGTAGTCCTCATAGTGCTTTTTCAGGGCCGACTCCGTTTGGGCAGTCAGCTGGAATCCTGCGGCCAGCAGGATAATCCAAACCAGTTTTTTCATTTCGAGTGTGTTTCAGGTGGGCAAAATTACGTTATTTTTTTTAGCCGTACCAGCAGCCCTGTATGCCGGGTGTCCGGGTCGAATCCCGAGAAGATGGCTATACGCGGCGCGAGGGTTCAAGAGGGTAGAAAAAAGGGGTGCGGCTGGCGCACCCCTCTTGATTTGGGTCATGGTTGGTTAGCTGGACAAATCAGTACAGGACGGCCTGGCGTTTGCCGGCCCGGAACCGTCTGAGCAATTGGGCATAGAAGGACAGGCTTTTCCGGTCGGTCTGCAAACATCCGATAAGGAAGGCCTTCAGGTTTTTAAACAATAAGTTGACGTGTAGTACCGGCAGGTTCAGGTTGACTTTACCCGGCCGGTATCTGGCATTGTCCGCTAGTACAAACATCCTGATGCGCTTGCGATGGTAATCGATATCCACGTCTGCCGCATTGTAATGGTTGCGCAGCAGGTCGCGGTGGAGTTCGCGAAATCGCTCGTCATTTTGATTTTTTCCGCAGCTTTCGGAGATCAACTCCTCGAGGTCGGAAACGATCCGTTCTTCGATGTGTTTTGTTTCCATGACATGTGGTTTTAACTATACTAAAGTTACCGTTTATCGATAAAAAACTGTAAATCAACGGAATAAATTAACCGTTTGTCGATGATTTTGTTGTGAAAGCCATCTGGGGTGTGGTGAATCAACCCTCAGGAGTTGTAAGAAAATCGTATGAATTAACAAGAAAATGCTTACTTTTTATGCATTTACCCCCTTTTTGCCCTGGAGATGCCTCATATCGGGGTGCCGGGATACCGCGTTTCTGAGCTTCGTTTTTATAATAAACGGCTTTGGGTGGATGGCCAGGAGCCACCCCGTTGGCAATGCCCACCTGGGAATTGTCAGCTATTGCCCGTTCTATGAGGTTCAGGCAGTCCGTCCGTTCGATGAGGTTCAACGGGTCGTTGCCGCCTGAGAGGCCGGTCCGCCCGGAGAGCATCGTAACCGGGTGGCGATCGGGACCGATCAACCCGCCAAATCGAAGGATGAGCGAAGACCCGGCGAGAGGGGAAGCCCGGAGGATTTCCTCCGCCCGAAGCAGTTGCCTGCCACTTTCGCTGTCTGGTTCGGGTTCTGTGGCTTCGTCCACGACCCCCTGCCTGCGGCCGTAGACCGAGGTGCTGCCGATGTAGATCAGGCGGGGGACCTTCTGGGATTCCAGGGCGCGGACCAGGTGGCGTATTTTGGCCGGGTAATCCGTCTGCGGATTCGCCCGGATCCCCGGGGGGATATTGAATACCAACAGGTCGAGCCCTTGTAGAAATTTCCGCCAATCCCCCGTAAAGCCGGCCTGAGTCAGTTCTATTTGAAAGGCCAAAATCCCGGCATTTTCCAGCTTTTCCAACTTTTCGGCCCGCGTAGTGGTTCCCCGTACCGAATAACCGGATTCCAAAAGCCTGCAGGCAAGCGGGAAACCCAGCCAGCCGCAACCGAGGATTCCGATGGTCCGGGGGTCATCCGGGGAAATGTGCCGGCGGGAGTCAGGGGACTTACTCAAAATGCAGGGACTTTATCAGCAGGATGGCATCATTGAGTACAAAAGGCATGGGGATATTATCAGCAGGTCGCGGGGGGACGCTGAATAAGGGGTTGTCCATCAAGTCGTTGGAGGCTTCGTACAGGGTCAGCTCCAGGGCTTCCCCGACCGGGAATTCCAGATCCAGGCGGGTCGGGGCATTATCGCTCACATAGTGCGTAACCAGTTTGCCGGCGCGTCGTCGACCGAGGTAATTTTCGGAAAGTTTCACCCCGTTGACGCTGGCAGCGCTTAGTTCCGCCCCTGTGGCAAAGACCTCCAGGCGGTTGATATCCCTTTGGGGGACGATCTCCAGGACCAGGTGGTGCCGGCCGCCGCTCAGGGTGTCTGTCAATATTTCCACGGTGGGTTCCGGGATGGATTTCCGGCTGGCTTCCCGGATAAAGGTGAAACCTGAATTGTATTTACTGCTCAGCGTATTGAGGCCGGCGGTTTCGGGCCGCTCCGGGTCGGGGCCCAGATAGGCCCGTGTCCAATCCGAGGGGACCTGTTCATATGTAGCCCAGAAGGCCTGCTCTGTGTCGGTTTGGCCCACATATAGCAGACTGGTGGGCTTGGGATTATCGGGGGTGAACCCGCTGGTAAAATGCGCCCCTGCCAGGAACCCGGCAAACAACAGGAGGCCCAATCCCCCGAGGCGCGCTTTGTTGAGAAGACGGGCGAGCAGCCCGAGGAGTAACAAAAACAGGAAGGTGGTCATCAGGCTGGCCGCGACCAGCATTTTCATCCCGAGGCCTACCGGGAACATTTTGACAAACGGTGCAAAAATCCAGAGGGCGGGAATGCCCAGAAGACACAGTACGTATGGGTTGGGGCCTTCCTTCAGGCAGCTGATCAGCAGCGCCATCAACAGGGCGATCCCCGGGATCAGGAAAAAGGCGGCACCGGGCAGGTAGGCGTTGAGTACCCCGCAAAGGACCAACCAAAGGAGGAGTGGGCCCACCAGCGCATCGGCCGGCCGCAGTTTCCGGAACCTGGAATACACCAGGAAGCAGATGCCGGCCGCCAGGGACGCCCAGGCTGCGATATACAGGTAACCGTTATACGGGAAGCCGTGCAGGATATCCCCATAAGCGGGGTATAGGGTTTTGACCAGCGGCCAGGCAAAGTAGCCGGCCGCGCCATTGAGTATCAGGCAGGCGAGGAGGGGGACAAACCCTTTGAGGATCCCCTTGCCGTGTAGTTGTCCGTTGCGGATCCCGACCGCGCAAACGACGAGGAAACCGAGAAGCGCCAGGCCGAACATCGGCCAGATCCAGCGAAAGGGATAGGTGACCAGTCCAAAAAAAGGCAGGTTGAAATAGACGGAATCCTCCTGGCTTTTTAAGCCGTCCAGGGGCGCCTGGCCGAAGTGCTCCAGGAGGGGGACCAGGTAACTGCCCTGGTGGGAAAGCGTCCTGAGGTCTAAACGTTCGGGGATATCCAGAGCCGTATGGTAGTCAAAGTGGTCGTCGATAAATGCGAAATTCATCCCTTCGATGTCCCCGTCCTCCCGGAAGACCGTCAGGTCCGTGTCGTTGGGGAGCATTTTATATATGCTGTACGCCAGGGAATTGGCGACGGGGTACCTGGCCCCGGCCGAGGCGAAGGCTTCCACCAGGCGGGAATTGCCCCCGTTGGTTTCCAGGAGCATGTAACCGGGACCCCCACTGCCCCGTGCCTCGAAATTCAGTACAAGCCCAACTTCCCGGGCCCAGGGGTGCTGATTGACAAAGAGGTCGGCTCCGTTTAGTCCGAGTTCTTCCGCATCCGAAAACAGGATGATGATGTCGTTTGCAGGCTGCTTCCCGGATGCCTGGTAAGCGCGGACTGCTTCCAGGATCACGGCCACGCCGCTGCCGGCATCGCTGGCTCCGAAGGAGGAATGTGGGCTGCTGTCGTAATGCGAGAGGAGCAAAAGGGCTTTTCCGGACCCCGTGCCGGGAATCCTGGCAAGGATATTCACCGCCTTGCTCAGGTTGCCCCAGTCACCGGCAGTGTATCCTTCCTGTAATTGGGGATCCAGGCCCATTTTGCGGAGGGTGCGAACCAGGTATGCCCGTACGTCGGCATGTCCCGGAAACCCGACTCCGTGGGGCTCCCGGGCGATGGCCGCCACGTGTTGCATCGCCCGGTCCGTCGAGAATTCGGTTGCCGGAGCATCTGCGTCTTCCCGGTATCGGGGGGTGGCGCTTTCGAAGGCCCAAAAAGTGGCTGCCAGCAGCAGGAGCAGGCACAGGACAGCTGCAGTGGGTTTCATACTGAGGATTTCGCATTTAAAAGTATAAAAAATTGCAGGGCCGGCGCATTTCAGCGATTTAATTTAGAAGGAGTTGAAAGAAAATGCTATATTTAAGAATAACCTGACTAAATATAACTCCATGGCTATTAAGAGTTTTCAGGGCCGCAGGGCCAAGGATACATCGAAGAAAGATTAC
>CAXQQM010000175.1:0-6142 GCA_964226055.1 Robiginitalea sp.
GCATACAACCAGTATTCAATGAAAGACTTCAATTTAAATATCATCGATTACATGCTCAAAGCCATCGACCCGGACGACCTACAGCAGGCCCTGCAGCAATACCACCTGCAAAAAGACGACGCCGGGCGACGCATTGAACCGGGATCCCTGGAACAGGCACCATCCGGGGAACAGGCACCATCCGGGGAGCAGCGGGGGCAAGGAATCCGGCCCGAACAGGTATCCGGGCTGCTGGAGTTGCTCAACCAGGAATCACGCGCCTACAAATCTACCTTCCTGCTGGCCCACCGGGACGAGCTCGTCCCTGTAAAAACCAATCAGATTGCCTACATCTTTATCGATACGGGGGTGGTCAAGGCGATGACCTTTGATAAGCAGGCCTACGCCATGGACCAAAAACTGGAGGACGTGGAAGCCTCCCTGGACCCGAAACATTTCTTCCGGGCCAATCGGCAGTTCATCATCCAGCGCGACGCCATCAGCAACATCAAATACTACTTTAACGGCAAACTGATCCTGCAGGTTAACCCGCCGTCTGCCGAGCGGATCGTGGTCAGCAAGGCCAAGGCGCCTGAGTTTAAGGAGTGGATGAATTCCTAGGGTATCCCGCTGCTGCTATGCCTTTGCGGACCTCTCAAAATTTATCGGGTTAAACCGCCAAATTGCGAGAAACATCAATTCCTGTTGCGATATCCGCAAATCCTCCTCCTAACGTGCAGTTCGTCGATAAAATCGTGGATAACTATTTGAAAACTGGTAGCTTCAGGGTTCGGTTGGCTGCCGCATTTTGCGTAATCTAGCCGGAGTAATCAACCATCGAGAACACCACCCCATGCTCCACAATCTTGGTTTTCTATCCGAGACCTATTTCCTTGTTCCCATAGTGGCGATCACCGCCTGGGCGCTGAGCATACGGATTTTCCCCGTGATTATCTACGTGGTCCAAAAGAAAAATCTGATGGACGACCCCGGCGAACGGAGTTCCCACAGCGAGAAAACCCCTACCCTGGGGGGCGTGGGCATGTTCCTGGCCTTTAGTATCACCCTGATGCTCTTCGGGATCTTCCTGGAATTCTCCAACGCGGACCTGATCAAGCTCATATCGATTGTCGCGACCACCACCATCCTCCTGTTCCTGGGGATCAAGGACGACCTGATCGTGCTGGCGCCCAAGAAAAAATTCATGGGCCAGATCTTCTCGGCCGGCATCGTGATCCTGCTCACGGACATCCGGATTACGGGTTTCGGCGGGATGCTGGGCGTCTGGGAGATGCCCTACTGGATATCCGTTCTTTTCTCCCTGTTTGTTTTTATCGTCATTATCAACGCCTTCAACCTCACGGACGGCATCGACGGCCTGGCCGGTTCCCTGGCCACGCTGGCAAGCCTGATCTTCGGGGTGTTTTTCCTGGTCAACGGTGACCTGCTGCTGGCGGTCACCTCCTTTACGCTTATCGGGGCCATCCTGGGCTTCCTGGTTTTTAATTTCGCCAAAAGGGACAAACTCTTTATGGGGGATTCCGGCTCGCTATTTCTGGGATACCTCCTGGCCTACCAGGGGATGAGCTTTATCATGGTCAACCACGAGCCGTTTGCCGAATTTACGCTGCCCCATGCGCCTACCGCCCTGCTGGCGGTCCTCTCCTACCCGATCATCGACAGCCTGCGCGTCTTTACAATCCGGCTGATTGAAAATCGCAGCCCGTTCAGCCCGGACCGGAACCACATCCACCACCGGTTTATTGCCCGGGGCTTCAGCCACAAACAGGCCACCGCGGCCATCATCCTGAGCAATATCCTGCTGGTAGCCACAATCTGGTTCATCAACGACTGGAACCCGACCCTTCAATTGGTCATTGGCTTTGTCCTGGGTTCCCTGCTGTATAAATACCCCTTCCTGATCCCGGAAAGGCGGGGAACAACCCCGGGGACACCGCCTGTCCCGGCCAGGCAGCCCCAGGGCGCAGATATTCGTCCCCTGCCGGTACCCGAAACCGCAGCGGAACGCTATGCCTATGCGGAAACCAACGAACTGCAACAAAAGCGCACCCTCGTCTTTTCAGAGGCGAAACGCCGCTTCGTGGTGCACCGCACGCGCCGGGAACCGGAAAAGCCGGCTGATACAAACCCCGATTTTCGGGAACGCGGTGGGAAAGCTTCCACCCGTGATGGAGCCCCAATAACCGAGTCTGAAAAGCGGCAACCGGTCCCGGACAGACCTGAATGGGCCAGGAACCCGGAATACCCGCGCCGGAAAACCGAATAAGACCCGCCGAGAAACGGAAATCCTATCAAGTTCCCCCAACCTGATCAATAGTTATTCGTTTAAAGTAAAGCCCGATGCAAATGGAACATGAAGAAAAGAATAAGGTGGCCTTTATCACCGGGGTTACCGGCCAGGACGGGGCCTACCTCAGCGAATTCCTGCTTGAGAAAGGGTATATCGTGCACGGCCTGAAGCGCCGGTCGTCCCTTTTTAACACGGAACGCATCGACCACCTCTACCAGGACCCCCATGTGGAGAACCGCAATTTTATCCTCCACTACGGGGATATGACGGACAGTTCCAACCTCATCCGGCTCATCCAGAAAATCCAACCGGACGAAATCTACAACCTGGCCGCGATGAGCCATGTACGCGTTTCCTTTGAGATCCCGGAATACACGGCCAATGCGGACGGCACGGGTACCCTGCGCATCCTGGAGGCCGTGCGGCTGTTGGGGCTGGAACACAAAACGCGTATCTACCAGGCCTCCACCTCGGAGCTCTATGGGAAGGTGCAGGAGGTGCCCCAGACGGAAACCACCCCGTTTTACCCGCGGAGCCCGTATGGGGTGGCCAAGCTGTACGCCTACTGGATTACCGTGAATTACCGGGAAGCCTACGATATGTTTGCCTGTAACGGGATTTTGTTCAACCACGAATCGCCCATCCGGGGGGAGACTTTTGTTACCCGAAAGATCACGCGGGCCGTGGCGCGGATTGCCATGGGGCTGCAGGACACGCTCTACCTGGGCAACCTGGATGCCGAGCGGGACTGGGGGCACGCCCGGGATTACGTCCGGATGATGTGGATGATATTGCAGGCCGAAGCGCCCGAAGACTGGGTGATTGCCACCGGCAAGACCACCCGCGTTCGCGACCTGGTCCGGATGGCATTTGCGGAAATCGGGGTGGAACTCGAATTCGAAGGCCAGGGTGAAAACGAAACCGGACGGGTGGCGTCTGCATCCCACCCGGATTACCAGGTGCCCATAGGCCAGGTAGTGGTGCGCATCGACCCGAAGTACTTCCGACCCACCGAAGTAGACCTCCTGGTGGGCGATGCCTCGAAAGCATATGAAAAACTTGGCTGGAAACCGACCTGCTCCCTGGAGGAAATGGTCCGGGAGATGATGGCCAGCGATTTGCTGCTGATGCAGAAAGACCGGCACCTGAACCACGGGGGTTATCCCACCCCGAATTATTACGAATAGGCCTTGGAAAAAAGCGACAAAATATACATTGCCGGGCACCGCGGGATGGTGGGCTCCGCCGTCTGGCGCGCCCTGGAAGCCGCCGGTTATTCCAACCTGACAGGCCGCAGCAGCAGTGAGCTGGATTTGCGGGATGCGCGGGCCACCTCAGCGTTCATTGCCGACGAGCAGCCAGCGGCCATCGTGGACGCCGCGGCGCGTGTTGGGGGGATCCTGGCCAACAGCCGGAACCAATACGAGTTCCTCCTGGAAAACCTCCGGATACAAAACAACCTGATTCAGGCAGCCCATGAAGCAGACGTACCGAAATTCGTCTTCCTGGGCAGTTCCTGCATCTACCCGAAAATGGCCGAACAGCCCATCAGGGAAGACGCCCTGCTCACCGGCCCCCTGGAACCCACCAACGAGGGGTACGCCCTGGCCAAAATTGCCGGGGTACGACTTATCCAGGCACTTCGGGATCAGTACAACCGGGACTACGTAAGCCTGATGCCCACCACCCTGTACGGCCCTAACGATAATTTTGACCTGGAGACCTCCCACGTCCTGCCTGCGCTGATCCGCAAATTCCACGAGGCCAAACAAAACGACAACGCCCCGGTAACCCTCTGGGGCAGCGGCTCCCCCCGGCGGGAATTCCTGCACGTGGACGACCTGGCCCGGGCCATGGTCAATGCCCTGGAGCACCCGCTACCGGACCACCTGTACAACGTGGGCACGGGCAGCGACATCACCATTAAAGAACTCGCCCGTACCGTTCAGCGCATCGTGGGCCATACAGGCGAAATCCGTTGGGACGCCTCCAAACCGGACGGCACGCCCCGCAAACTGCTGGATGTCTCCCGTATGCATGCCCTGGGGTGGAAAGCTGAGATTGGGTTGGAAGACGGGATTGAGAGGGCTTATGGGTGGTATCAAACAAATCTCAAATAAGCCCAATGGAGGACAACATCGCCATAGTAACTTCTTCTGTTTCTCGAAACGCTGGGGGATTATATGACGCAATTCGCTGTCTAGCCTTGAATTTGAAAGCTCCGGTAGAAATCTTTGGCCTCCAGGACGAGTTCACGGAAACCGATCGATCCGGATGGGGAGAAATAAAGCTGAATACCTTTGAGACGAGCCTGTTCCGTTCATTTGGTTATGCGCCCGAGCTCTATACAAGTATTCACCAGAAAAAGATTGAAGTCCTTCATTTACATGGGCTCTGGATGTACCCGCAATGGGTAACCTACAGATGGCAAAAAAAGCAACGGAGCCCTGTGATTATTTCGACCCACGGCATGTTGAACGCATGGGCTTTAGATATATCATCGTGGAAAAAGTATTTAGTCGGAAAAGCATTCGCCTACAAATCCCTGGAGCAGGCAACCTGCATTCACGCACTCTGTTACTCCGAATATGAGGCAATAAGAAAGTTTGGCCTTAAAAATCCGGTGGCAATAATTCCTAATGGGATTACTCTACCGAAAAGTTCGCCTTCTAAAGGCTTGACACAGAAAAGAAAAACACTACTCTACCTCGGAAGGTTACACCCCATTAAAGGTTTGGACTTGCTAATAGATGCGCTTGGGATTATCAAGTCGGGAAACGCAAACTTCTTTGAGAATTGGCAAGTGAAAATGGTTGGAGGCGGAATCCCTGCACATCGCGAAGCGCTAGAAAAAAAAGTCCGAAATCTTGGTTTGGAAAAAGACGTTTTTTTTCTGGGGCCCCGCTATAATTCTGCAAAGGAAGAGGCCCTCAGAACGGCAAGCGCCTACATTCTCCCGAGCTATAGCGAGGGCATACCTGTATCTGTTTTGGAAGCCTGGTCATACAAATTACCCGTTCTTATGACGGAAAAATGTAATCTGAGCGATGGTTTTGAAGCAGATGCTGCTATTAAATTGGAACTGAATAAAGAGAATATTGCGGGACAAATTCTCAACATGGGCGCTCTTGACGGGAAGCAACGTGAAACTATGGGTGAGAATGGATTCCAATTGGTCCAATCCAAATACGATTGGAAGAAAATCGCCGAAAAATTTGAAAGAACCTATCGGTGGCTGATTGATAGAAAATCAAAACCCGAGTTTATCTATACCGATTAATCGGGTTGCATTCCCTAGGGAAAAGTATGAACCTGCTGGAAACTTTATGATTGACCAAATTAAAATTGCGACCCGGATTTCCGATCTCTTTAAAAAGAAAGATCGAAACTACGTTGTCGCCTCTCAAATATTTGGTGCCCTCATAGCCTTGATAAGTGGTAAATTGATTGCCTTATACGTTCATCCAACGGATTTTGGAACGTATGGGTTGCAGTTTGCTGCATTCACGTTGTTTTCCTCCGTTCTAATTTACCCGGCCATTCAGTTCGTCAAAGCCAATTATTCCAAACTCGTTCCCAAACTTGGATTCAGACCGTTCACAATAGTCCTTATTAGTGTAATCCTGATTGCATTTTGCGGTTTAATGATATTCTTCCAACTCTATCTTGGAACCGTCGAAATGGTATTATGGGGGCTCCTATTTATTTACATGGTATTCAACGCCATGAACATGCTCCTCAATGACTTCCTGAACGTTCAGAACAAATTGATTCTGTTTTCCAAGATAGGTATGGCTAGGGTAACTGCCTCACTTGTTTTTATCGGGATCTTCTTTTTCTGGCATTTCGAAT
>CAXQQM010000176.1:0-5359 GCA_964226055.1 Robiginitalea sp.
GTGGTGGCCGAAAGCTTGGCTTCCGTCCCCTCCCCTGCCGGGAGTGCGCTGGTCAGCCGGGCCCTGCTTGCAAAAGACAAACAGGAAAGAGCCGCGCTGGTCCGCCAGCTTATCAAAGCCCACCGCCAGGTACAGGGTACCTGGGAGGCCGCAAGGGAATACCGGACGTTCCTCCAGCGGGAAATCCAAAACCTGTTTCGGGCCAACCCGGAATTTGCCGGGATGATCCCCGGTGCCTACGACTACGAAAACTGCCCAACCTACAGGGCGCGCCTGGTCATCGAGTGGAACCTCCCCGGGGCGGAATTCAACCTGCAATCGGTAAACCCTCAGCAGCGCTTCTACGACTGGGAACATTCGCAATTGGCCGCTCCGGAACGCCTGCGGGAAGAGCATCAAACCGGATATACCGTTAAAACCTTCGATTTTTATGGGGCCGACAGCTCAGGGGAATGGCTTTTTAACGTAGAGTTGCTGAGCGATCCCCCTTCCCCGGATAATCTGCCACTGGTTTTTGGCTGCCGCATCTACGAGAATTTCGGCATGGCTTCCCAAACCGTTTCCTACCAAACGGTCCACCTGGGCCGGGTGGGGGAAAAACAACAATTACTGCGCCTTTTTGTGAAATAACCACATTTCAACCCGGGGCATACCCTACCGGTTACCATCCTTGGAAATTTTAGGTTAAATTGTTCCATAGAATGCAATCCGGACGCAACGGAATTCGCAAACAACCACAAAAACCCATCGGACATGAATCCTTTTCCCCAGTCCACACCGGCCGGCAGGTCGTTTTGGATAACCAGTTATTTCTCTATCGAATATAAGACAATGCTTCCCTGCCTGATTCTGGCAGCTGTTTTGTCGTTCCAGGCCAACGCCCAGGAGCAATCCGCAAAACGCCCCCCGATCATCGATGTCCATGTGCATGCGATGAAGGTAAATCCCAATTTTTCAAGGCCCATGTGCCCCTGGTTCCTGAACAGCATGCCCGGGAGCGGGCCCAACCAGGAGGCGCCCTCATTTATCAATCTGGATTGCGTAGACCCCCTGCAACCCGCTGCCTCGGATGCGGACATGCAGGAAAAACTCCTCGCTACGGCCGAGCGTTTGAACATGACCCTGGTGGTTAGCGGCGATGCGGATGTCATCCACAAATGGCACGCCCAGGCGCCCGACAGGATAATCCCTTCCCTGGGGGTCAGCAACGCCGACCAGATATCCGTGGAGGCCTTCCGGGATTCCCTTTCCTCTGGTTTTTACAAGGTGATGGGCGAAGTAGCCCCGCAGTACCAGGGGATGTCTCCCAGCGATATGTCGCTGGATGCCTATTTTGCCGTTGCCGAGGAACTCGGAATCCCGGTGGGCATCCACATGGGTACGGGCGGTAACGGGATGGCCAATATCACCAATGCCAACTACCGGGCATCATTGGGGCAACCGTTCCTCCTGGAGGACATGCTCGCCCGCCACCCGAAACTTAAAATCTGGGTCATGCACGCCGGCTATCCGATGATCGACCAGATGATTGCCCTGATGGGGGCCAATGCCTATGTATACGTAGACCTGGCAGGTTTTATCTGGAGCTACCCCCTGGAAGAGATCCACGCCTACCTGAAGCGCCTGGTACAGGCCGGATTCGGTAAACGCATCCTCTACGGTACCGATTTTATGGTCTGGCCCAAATTGCTGGAGACCTCTATAGGGGTCATCGAAAATGCGAATTACCTGTCCGAGGATCAGAAACGGGACATATTTTTCAACAATGCCGTCCGGTTCTTCAACCTGGATCCCAGCGAATTCGAATAAACCTGATAAATTCCAACCTATGACCCGTTCCCTCCCCCTGCTTTTCATCCTCCTGCTGGCCGGCACATTTCTGCAATGCCGGGCGGAAGCGGATACCCCGGTTGCCCCGGAGGCCGATCCCCAA
The DNA here is from genome assembly GCA_964226055.1 of Robiginitalea sp. GTDB lineage: Bacteria > Bacteroidota > Bacteroidia > Flavobacteriales > Flavobacteriaceae > Robiginitalea. The sequence continues at coordinate 1,934 of CAXQQM010000176.1, forward strand.
AGGCCGCGTACGATTGTGACCACGGACGGGGAGATCGACGATGTGGATTCCTTTATCCGGATGTTGCTCTACGCCAATGAATTCGAAATCGAGGGCCTGGTGTACAGCAGCTCCATGTGGCACTATAAGGGCGACGGAAAGGGAACGCCTTTTACCTCCGAAATGGAAATGACCCGGAACATTTACGGGGAACGTACCGACCTGCGGTGGCCGGGCACCACCTGGATGGAGGACCTGATTGCCCGTTACGCCGAGGTCCACCCCAACCTCCGGAAGCACGCGGAAGGGTACCCGGCCCCGGAAACGCTCCGCTCGCTGATCCGCGTGGGCAATATCGATTTCGAAGGGGAAATGGCTGCTGATACGGACGGATCCCGCCTGATTGCGGAGAAATTGCTGGACAGCGATACCACACAGCTCTACCTGCAGGTTTGGGGCGGGACCAATACCATTGCGCGGGCGTTGAAGTCTATTGAGGAAAAGTATCGGAAATCCGATTCCTGGGAGGCGATTTACCGGGATATCTGCAATAAAGCAGTCATCTATGCGATCATGGACCAGGATGCCACCTACCGCAACTACATTGCACCCAACTGGCCGGATATCAGGGTGTATTACAATTCCAACCAGTTCTGGTGCTTTGCCTATCCCTGGAAACAACAGGTACCCGAGCGCTGGCATCCCTACCTGCAAGGTTCTTTCATGAAGGAACATATCATCCGGGGGCACGGCTCGCTCCTGGAGGAATATTACAGCTATGGGGACGGACAGCAGCAGGCCGGGGACCCGGAACACATCCACGGCATTGCCCTGGATTCTTTTAACTTAACCAGGAACGGCCGGGCCTGGGGGCCGTTTGAGCCTTTTGATTTTATTTCGGAGGGCGATTCCCCGGCCTACCTGCACCTGGTGGATGTGGGCCTGGACAACATCGATAACCCGGCCTTCGGCGGGTGGGGCGGGCGGCTGCAACAGTCGGAATCCGAGCCGAACCGCTGGGAAGATGGTACCGGGGTTGCCGATTACAACCCGTTTACGGATACTTTGGATGTGACCTATCCCCAGACACGCTGGATCCCGGCCATACAGGAAGACTTTGCCGCCCGGGCCGATTGGTGTGTCCTCGATTTCGAGTCGGCCAACCACCCCCCAACCGTCTCGGTCGCGGAGGGGTCCCGACTGTCTGTAAAGCCCGGGGAATCCGTTGTGCTTACCGGCCTGGCCACAGACCCGGACGGGGACCCGCTGAGATTTACCTGGTGGCGTTACGACGAGGTGGATAGTTATACCGGGGAATTCCTGCCGGGTGCTGTAAGCGGGGAAACGCTGCGCGTCAGCCTGCCCGCTGATATGGCCCCCGGGCAGGACCTGCACCTTGTCCTGGAGGTAGCCGATGCGGCGGACCACCCGATGATCCGCTATGCTCGGGTGGTAATCACCGCCATTTAAAGGCCTGCCGTTTCCCGGGCATTGTCGTTTAGTCATCCACATCCAGGCCCTTGGTAAAGAAATCCTGGAACGGCTGTTTGACCTCTACCGCTTCAGGTATCCAGACGGAAACCGGCTGGTCATAAGTGAATTGGAAAATACCATTTTCCGTCCCGGTTTCCGCGTTGACTACGGCTTTGATTTCAGAAATCCTGCCAGCGGCGTCAAAAGTCACATAGGAACCAGCATACTCGGGTTCTTCGTACAGGAACTTCGGGCAGGTACCGCCATTGGCGCACCCGGTAGTGGTTTCGTCAAATCCCGGCTCCCGAAAATCGTCCGGCCGGTAAATGAAAGCCCATTCAACCAACATGAATGTATTCATGTTCAACCCCATAGCCCGTAGGTTTTCGGTGGCCTCCATGGTGGGTTCAACAGGTAATTTCAACAGGGACATGGAAACCGCCGGGAGCATAAAGGACATCGCGTCACTGCGCATCAGCCCGGTCTTCTCCCATCGTTCCTTGCCCTCGTTATAGGCGTAGAGGAAGCCTTCGCTGTCTGTGTACATTTCGGAATCGTTTTTCGATGCCAGGGTCTTCAGGGCCAACTCCCCGGCATCGAAATAGGAATGCGTTTTTTCCCCTTTCTCATTTTCGGTATATACGATTACATCGTGGATAAAGAAGGACCTTTTAGCCTCTGTGTTTACCGATTTGGCTGTGTTATATCTGCCGTCGTAAGCGGTGGGCACCCTCCTGGAGGCCTCCTCCCGGCCTGGGTCGGATTGGCCGGTTGAACCAACGCCAGCTACCGTGTCGATTGCCGCGTCAACCGTCTTGGCGGTCTCCTCCTCTGCCCGGTTCAGGATGGTGCGTTCGGCCGCGTCTCCGGCCTTTTTTACGAGCTTTTTCAGGAACTGCCCCTGGAGTACCGGGCTTCCGGTCAACAGGATGAGCGCAGTGGTTAATAATTGAATTTTTTTCATTTTCAAGAGCTTTCAGTTACCAGCATGTTGTTACTACAAAGTATTGTATTCTAAGCGTTTACGCTAGTAGGTTTGTATGATTGGCACGTATTACTGTGCAAATTGAATCCGGGGGATGGCTGATTAATAGCCTTAATCCGATGTGGTGTCCGGGCCGGCGTCGACCTCCACTTCATCACGCAGGTCCAGCCGGCGGAACCGGGGCGAAAACCAGGCCATGGCCCCCACGGTGAGGAGCGTCATGCATCCCCCGAAAACCACGGCGGGCACCGTCCCCATCAACCGCGCCGTCAGGCCGCTTTCAAAGGCACCCAATTCGTTGGAGGAACCCACAAAAATCGAGTTCACCGATGCCACCCGTCCCCGCATATTGTCCGGGGTTTTCAATTGCAGGATGGTCTGGCGGATGATCATGGATACCCCGTCTACGGCACCGCTCAGGAACAATGCGCCTACGGAGACCCAGAACACCGTGGACAACCCAAAGACGATGATACAAAGGCCAAAGACGAAAACGGCCCACAACAGTTTCCTGCCGGCGTGGCGGTGGAGCGGGAACCGGGTGGAACCCAGCATGGTAATGGCCGCCCCCACGGCTGGGGCCGCCCGCAATATGCCGAAACCTTCCGACCCCACTTCCAGGATATCCTGGGCATATATCGGGAGCAACGCCACGGCACCCCCGAACAATACCGCGATCATATCCAGGGTCAGCGCCCCGAGGATCGCCTTGTTGCGGAATACAAACCGCAGGCCGTCGCGCAAACTCTGGAAAACAGGTTCCCCGATTTTCGGGTTGAGGATGGGCTTCCTCGGGATGCGCAGCAAAAACGCCAATGCTACCAGGGAGAAGCCGAAGATCAGGCAAAGTGACCAGTGCACCCCAATCCAGCTGATGGAAAATCCCGCCAGGGCAGGGCCCAGTACGGAAGCCAGTTGCCAGGTACTACTGCTCCAGGTGGCCGCATTCGGGTAGATGCGCTTGGGGACGATCAGGGCGATGAGCGAAA
>CAXQQM010000177.1:0-6963 GCA_964226055.1 Robiginitalea sp.
ACGAGAAAACCGAGTTGGCGGACGGGGTAACGCTGGAGCCCCTGCCCCTGGCAGGAGCCCTCTACAGCATGGCCAACGGGGAAAACCACTATATGTCCAAGAACATCATGGTAAAAATGGTCAACCAGACCAAATTTTTTACCCTGGACCATATCCGGAGCGTGATTTCCAAGGTCACGAGGTACCGCCCGAGATTGATCGGGAATCGATTTAAAAAAACATATAACTTTTATAGTATATCACAATGAAGGCACCCCCCGCCTGAAGTTCCCGGAGCCGAATACGCCCCCTACCCCGCCGGGATGTAAAACCCCGGGCAGGGCATGTAACCTACAAGGCTGATGATTGAATCGATTAAAGATCGCGTAGCATGGAAGGCATTGCTGTCAAAGGCAGTTTGCAAGGACTTCTATTTTACCTACGAGTATCACGAGATCAGCAAAACCAGCCACCAGGAAGTTGTCCTGGTCCATTACGCCCAGGAGAACGGTTGCGGCGTACTGATGCCCCTCCTGATCCGGGAAATCAAGGGCACCCCCTACAGGGATGCCACCTCGGTGTACGGCTATGCCGGCCCGCTTTGGTTCGGAAAATTTGACGCAATCGACATTCCACGGTTTCACCGGGAGCTCAAAGCCCACCTCAGGGAACTTAAAGTCGTCACCGTCTTTTCCCGCCTGCACCCCTTCTTTCTGCGCCAGGTTAAATTACTCGGAGGGTTCGGGGAAATAGAAACCAAGGGGCAGGTAGTAAATATCGATGTTTCCTCCACCCCCGAGGAGCAATGGAGGGGCGTCAGCAAAAGGTTCCGGACATACATCAACAAGGCGCGGCGTACGTATCGGATTCGCAGCAGCAGGACCGATGCGGATCTCGAAATTTTCATGGAACTGTACCGGAAATCCATGAATCGCCTGAATGCCACTTCCTTCTATTTTTTCGAGGATGCTTATTTTCAGGGGATGTACCATAGCGAATCCTTTGAGACGGATATTCTGATAGCGGAGGACCCGGAAACCGGCAAAGCAGTTTCCGCGGCCATGTTTGTCAGTTGCGATGACATTGTCCAGTACCATTTATCGGGGACACACCCCGATTATCTGGAATTGCACCCGGTAAAGGCCCTGATCGATGAAATGAGACGCCGGGCAACCGGGAAGGACCGTCGTTTTTTTAAACTCGGGGGCGGCCGGGGAAGCAGCGAGGCTACCCTGCTGGAATTTAAAACCCCGTTCAGCCAGGACCTGAGGTGGTTCCGGGTATGGAAGTACATCAACGACCCGGAGGTGTACCGCGAATTGACACAGAACCGACTGGGCCAAAATTGCCCGGACGACCCGGCGGCATGCAAAACATTTTTTCCATGTTATCGATGTAAACTTTCGGAAAAGGACTAAGGCATGGTTTTATGAAAATCCAGGAGAACCCCTTTGTTTCCGAACCATTTATCAACATCTGGTTCAAACACTTCGGCAAAGGTCGGGTTCCCCAAAAATTTCCTCAATTGCCAGGTCTGGCCTTTGTCAGGCATCCCAGGCTCCCCTTTTTGGTCAATGCGGGGGCGACCCAAACCAAGGGGGTTTCCCACCCGGAGATCCCTTCCAACACCCGTGGGATCGGGAAAAAAGTCATCCTGGTTTACGACGTGGCGCAATATATGGAGGTGCCGGTACCGGGTCCCTCGTCGGGGATCAACCTGCGGCGCGTGCGGCAGTATCCGGGCTACCTCGTTGAAACTGCTGGCTTTGGGGATATAGAGGAATACCTCCAAAAACATATCAGCAAGAACAGCCGCTATAAATTGAAAAAATACCGGAGAAGGCTGCACGAAGCGTTTGACATCCGCTATGAAATGCACGGTGCGGACATTTCAGGGAAGCGCCTGGATGCCCTTTTCGACGTATTCCGTAAACTCCTGGAAAAACGGTTCGACGGCAAACAGGTTGTAAACAACAACCTGGATGAAAAGGAGTGGGCATTTTACGTGGCATCGGCCCGTGAGATGATGCAATCGGGCACCGCCGGTTTGTTTGTGGTTTATTCCGGGGGGGAACCCGTGGCCTTAACGCTGAATTATTTTTCCAAAAATGTGGTTTTCAATGCGATTACCACATTTGATGTCGCCTATGAAAAATTCCACCTGGGTACCGTATCGCTTATGGCCCTCCTCGATTGGTGTATCAAACAAAATAGGGCCCTTGACCTGTCCAAAGGGTATTTTGAATACAAAAACCGCTGGGCAAACAGGAAGTACGACTTCGAATACCGGATCTACTGTAGTCGGGGTGCTGTTGGTGCAAACTTTCTGGCAGCGGGGATTGCCGGATTCTACCGGTTGAAACAATGGTTGCGGGAGCGGGGGGTGAACGACCGGCTCCACCGACTGTCCTACCGCCTTGGGAAACCCGGGGGGTACGACTCGGAGCAGCCCGTACCGTTTCTCCTGAAGGAACCATCCGAACCTGGCGATCCGGAAATCCAGCAGGAAGTGGTTGCCGGTTCCGCAGAATGGCGGAAATTACGCCCGGCCCTTTTTGAATTCCTTTATCTGAAGCCCGGAAATATCTCCAATACACGTATTTTTAAACTTCGGGAACCCGGTGTTTATCTGATCAAAAATCCACAGGCCCAGGCCCGGGTAGAGGTTCAGGAGGCTCCCTGATCGGTGTGTTCAGGTGGCGTATTCCGGTGGTGGATTTCAAGGAAATAATAGTATGGCAGGGGATTCCCAAAGTATATATGAGTTTTACTATAACCTGTATGTCGGCCGACGCTTGCCGGATGCCTTTGAATCGGTCCGATTTAAGGAGCGGGTATTCCGCCCTGTTAGAGGCGAAAGCGCTGCCGATGGCCTCGGGTTAGCCCGGGTAAGCCAAACGGCACTCGTTACGCATTGCCCGTCCTACCTGGAATACACCCCAAAGCTGGCACCAACCCAGGCCTGCAAAAAGCTTTTCCGCGTCAGGGGGTTTGCGATGGATTTGACCTCGGTGGATACAGCCGAAGACTATCTCAGAAAAAATCTGAAATCCGGTTTCCGCACCTCCCTGAGGAGGCGATTGCGGGGCCTGGAAATTAGCCTGGAACTGCGGCATGAAGTTTTCTGCGGAAAATTGGAGGAGGAGGCCTATCTGGAGTTGATGCAGGATATGGAACGGATGCTGACCCGCAGGTTCAACCAACGCAACGAGGACCATATGTCCCTTGCCAACTGGAACTACTACAAAGACCGCACCCTGGAGCTGGTCCGGGAGAAAAAGGCCTCAATATCCGTAATCTACGATGCGGAAAAGCCCATACAGATCTGTCTGAACTACCATTTGGATTCCATTGTTTTCCTGGCCATCCCAGCCTATGATATCGATTATTCAAAATTTGGCCTGGGGAATATCGGGGTCTATAAAGTCCTGGAATGGAGTTTGCGCCACGGGATTACCACAATCGACATGGGCTTCGGGGCCCTGGATTACAAATTGCGCTGGTGCAATACGAGCTATGCGTTCCGGCATTACCTATTCTACGAAAGAAATTCCCTTGCTTCCCGGTTATTCGCCTTGAAACACAGCTTAAAGACGCGGGCCATTGTATTTCTGCTCAACAGGGAAATCAACCTGGTTTGGCGTAAAGTCCGGGATCTCTGGCGAAGGAAACCGCCACCCGAATTACGCGCCTATCAGGTCACCCGGATAAGCGGGGCCGAAGATCCGGCAGCCGGCCAAATACGGGTCGACCCATTCGCCGACCCTGCCTACGCTTTTTTAAAGCAGGCCTTGCTGGACTTCGCTTACAGGGAGAAGGTCCGCAGGACGGCCATCCGGGTTTTCACAACCAACCGGGAGCAGGTTTTCCTGCTCGACTCCGGGAAAAGCCGGATAATCGTCAGCTTCTAGGGCTTCCCCACAACAGGTGTGTGGGATCGTTCGGCGGATTAAAACGCGAGGATCTGAACGAGGCCACGCCGGTTGACAGCGTGTTCGGCGGCCGTGCACCGCACCCCGTCCGAGCAGTGGTTCAGCAGCTGGCTTTCCCCAAGGCCTTCGACCTGCAGGCGGTCCTCACGGATTCCCTCCCCTATCAGGTAATCGGCAACCCGCTGGGCCCGGCGTTCGGTCAGCCACTGGTTGTATTTTTCGGGCCCCCTTGAGTCGGCATGGGCCTGAATGGTAAACGTGAGTTCCGGGTTCCGCTTCATAAAGGCCGTGATAGCGTCCAGTTTCTCCTTGGCCTCAGCGTCGAGGTAGGAGGAATCGAAGGCAAACCGCAACCCGCCGATGGAGTCCAGTTCCCGCCGCAGCGCATCCTTTCGGGCAGCTTCCGCAGCTTTTCGCGCCGCTTCTTCCCGTTGGGCAGCCAGGCGTTGTTCCTCCTGCTCGCGCAAGAGACGGGCCCTCTCGGCAGCCTCTTCGGCCTGCTGGATGGAATCCTGCCGGCGCTGCAGGGCAGCCAGTAATTCTTCCCGCAGGGCAGCCTTTTCGGCCCCTTTCCGCGTTAATCCTTCTTCAATGCCAAATCGGTAGACCACCCCGGCAGCGTGCTGGATGTGGTTGGTGACGTTATCTGCAAGGCGCCATTTCCCGCTGGAATTCAGATCCACACCCCATTGTTTGGAGAGCCAGAGGCGGAAACCCACCACCGCGTTAACGGTGGCCCGCCCTTCATTGCTGGCATCCGTATAGCCCAATCCCGCCCCCAGATAGGGGTCGAAAAAGCCCGTTTCGCCCACCAGGTGGTTCAGGTCGAAACTGATACGGGAATCCACGGCCCAATACGGGATATCTTCGGCAATCGTCTGCCCGTCGATAGTATTCCCGGCCTTATACCTGTTATAGGTCCCGATCAGTTCCAGGCCGATACCGCTTTTAAAATACCGCCCGAAACTGAGCCGTGACGGATAGGGTACCATGTTCCACTGGTCTTTTATGGTCGTAAAATTGTTGAAAGCCTCCCCGGAGTCGTCCACAATGTTAATCCCCACGCCGGCCAGCCAGTAGCTGGTGACCATGCTGTCGCGGGCGGTTAATTCCGGGATGCTGTCCTGGGACCAGGAAGGTTGCAAAGCGGCTGCCAATAAGAGGCCGAAAATGTAAGTACGTAGTTTCATAATATGGGATTCAGGATACTACAAAGCTATAGGGGGTTTCGCACAAGGCCGCGGCCTTTCCTTGAATTACCGGATTTATCGATAAGATTCCGGAAATTCCTTCGTTATGGACAATGCAATAACCGGACAATTAAAAAAGGTATCGGCCTGAGGCAGGGTTTATCGGTGAATGGAGAAGCTTGCCGGATTTTGTACATTTGCCCCCGGGCAATCCTTTTTGAATTGTCATGAAACTTCCTAAACGCCAGTTAATATGAACGATTCATATCCCCATGTCTTAGAAGCCGCCATCGAAGCGGGCAAGGCGATCCTCGAAATTTACAACGCCTCGGAAACCATCGAGGTGACCACCAAATCGGACGATTCCCCCCTGACGGCTGCCGACCAGGCATCCAATACGGTGATCAACTCCTATCTGAAGGATACGGGCATCCCGATTATCAGCGAGGAAAACAAGCAAACCGACTACGCCCAGCGAAAAAGCTGGGAAAAGTGCTGGATCGTGGATCCTTTGGACGGTACCAAAGAATTCATCAAGAAAAACGGGGAGTTCACCGTAAATATCGCACTCTGTGAGAAGGGAAAACCTATCTTTGGGGTCATTTACGTACCGGTAACCCGCGAATTGTACTACGGGGACACCCGGGAGGGAAAATCATTTAAGACTGTGCTCGACCAAAACCATTCACTACCCGAAAAACTGGGGGCCCCCGCAGACCGCATTGAGCCGGCTGCCGAGGACCCGGATACGCTGCGGGTAGTGGGAAGCCGTTCGCATATGAATGCCGAAACGGAAAATTATATCGCGTCGATGAAGGACAAATACCGGGATATCGAAATCGTCTCCAAGGGCAGTTCGCTCAAATTCTGCCTGGTAGCCGAAGGGCTGGCAGATGTATACCCCAGGTACGCCCCCACCATGGAATGGGATACGGCTGCCGGTAGTGCCATCGCGGAAGCGGCCGGCCTGAAGGTCATCGCCCAGGATACGGATGCCCCGTTGAAATACAACAAGGAAAACCTTTTAAACCCACATTTTCTGGTTTGCAAGTAATGGCAACAGACAGCAGTTATAAGCGCCATATCGCAAAGACGGTTACCTGGCGTGCCGTGGGCACGGTGGATACCATCATCATCTCCTGGATCATTACGGGGAACCCGTTTACGGGCCTGAAGATCGGTTTCACGGAGGTGATTACCAAGATGGTCCTCTACTACCTGCACGAACGCGTGTGGTTCCGGGTCACCATGCCGGAGAGCCGCAAGCGCCACCTGCTGAAAACAGTTTCCTGGCGGATGATCGGGACCCTGGATACCATGCTCCTCGCCTGGTTGATTTCCGGCAATGCCCTTACCGGTGTCAAGATCGGCCTGGTGGAAGTTGTCACCAAAATGGCCCTGTATTACCTGCATGAGCGGGCCTGGTACAAAACAAACTACGGGCTGGACCGCCGGAACAATAAGGAATTCAAATGAGTCAGAATATCGTCCCGCATACCTATAAGATTACCCGCAAGGAGCGCCGGGAGGCCAATGGCCACAATTCCCTGCTGATTTTCTTTACCGGGCTTTCCGGAAGCGGGAAATCCACCCTGGCCAACGGCCTGGAACAGCGCCTCTTTGACGAGGGGTACAAGACCTATGTCCTGGACGGGGACAACCTCCGTCACGGCCTGAACACCGACCTCGGGTTCACCGACGCGGACCGGGTCGAGAACATCCGCCGGGTCGGCGAGGTCGCGAAACTCATGGTCGACGCGGGCGTGGTGGTGCTTTGCTGCTTCATCTCACCGTTCCGGGCCGAGCGTGAGATGGCCCGGATGCTTTTTGAGGACGGGGAGTTCATCGAGATTTTTGTCGAC
>CAXQQM010000178.1:0-13629 GCA_964226055.1 Robiginitalea sp.
ACCATTTTTCCCCACATATCGGGATACCCTGGCGAATCTTGATGAAACCGCATACAATATCGTTGGCGTCCTGCCAGGGTCGGACCCGGAAAGGTCTTCGGAATACGTGCTTGTGGGTGCCCACTACGACCATATTGGCCGGGTGGCCCCCCGGGAAGGGGACAGTATCGCCAACGGGGCCAATGACAATGCCACGGGTTCGGCCATGGTGCTGGAACTGGCCCGCTTTTTTGCCGGCTGCAAACCGCCGGCCCGCAGCCTGGTTTTTGCATTTTTCTCCGCAGAGGAACGCGGGTTACTGGGAAGTGCCCACCTGGCAGAAAGGCTGAAGGCGCAAGGCGTCGATTTGTACGCTATGCTCAACTTTGAAATGACCGGCGTCCCCATGGTGGATAAGGACTACCGGGTGTACCTTACCGGGTTTGACAGGAGTAACCTGGCCGAGGTGGCCAACGAACTGGCCGGCTCCCAATTGGTTGGGTTGCTGCCCCAGGCGCGGGAATTCAATTTGTTCCAGCGGTCGGATAACCTGCCGTTCTATCAAGAATTCCAGGTGCCGGCCCATACGTTCTCCACGTTTGATTTCACGAATTTCAACTTTTACCACCTCCCGGGCGATGAGCCTGAAGGCATGGATTTCGGCCATATGGCAGATTTGTTGAACGATCTGATTCCCGTGGTAAAAGGCATTGCCGACTCCCCCCCTGAAACCCTTAAAATGTATCCATGGCCCGAATCGCAATAACCGGAACAAGTCGTGGGATCGGGTATGAGCTCGTGAAGTACTGGGCCGGGAAAGGGCACCAGGTGCTCGCGCTTTCCCGGAATGAAACCCCGGTACTGGACCTTGGCCTGCCCGGGGTTACCGCACTTTCCTTTGATATCACGGATGAAAATGCCTGTGAGCGGGTGCGCGATTGGATTGGGGAAAACTGGACCCGTGCGGACATCCTGGTCCACAATGCGGGCAGCCTGGTCAACAAGCCGTTCAAAGACACCGGGGCCGCTGATTTTGAGGCGGTGTACCGCGTGAATGTTTTTGGGGTGGCAGTACTTACCCGTTCCCTGTTACCGGTCCTGGAACCCTCCGGGCACGTGCTGGTGATCAGTTCCATGGGCGGGATACAGGGCAGTGCCAAATTTCCCGGCCTGGCAGCCTACAGTTCCAGCAAGGGGGCGGTGATTACCCTCACCGAGTTGCTGGCGGAAGAGTACAAAGAAACCGGGCCTGCTTTTAATGCCCTGGCCCTGGGTGCCGTGCAGACCGAGATGCTCGAAGCGGCGTTTCCCGGGTACCAGGCGCCTGTTTCGGCTGGCGAAATGGCGGAGTATATCGGGGATTTTGCCCTGAAAGGACATAATTACTACAATGGGAAGGTGCTCCAGGTGAGCAAGACTACCCCGTAGGGTCCGCCACTTTGATGAATTTGTAAACGCAGGGCTCGATACACGGATAGTAAAAGATCAGGTTCCCTTCCTCCAGCCGCCCTTGAATGCCGTTGACAAAACTCTCACTACAGGTAATCAGGATTTCACTTTCGGCAATACGCGTAAAGGAACCCGTCAGGCGTTCCCCTTCTTCAAAGACCCTGCAGACGTGGAAGTTGGCTTCAAAGGAATTATCGGTATTGAGGGTGATTTGAAAGCCGGCGTCGCTGGGTTCAAATTCACCACTGCCGTCCCCCGGGTCGAATAAAACCTCGGTGAGCAGCCAGGTGCCTTCCAACTGGTTGAGGGTTACCCGATCGTCCCGGTCTTCCTGACAAGCCAGGAGCAACATGGCCACAGGCAGCAATAGTAGTATCTTTTTCATATCCATAAGATACGGCAAACGGCTGTGGGTTGGCTGGTCGTCCGGAATTTTTTTCCCGGATACCGGCCCCTTCATTAAATTTCTACATTTGTAGCCATGGATGATGTGTTGAAGCGATACCTGCCGGAACGAAGCGTGGCACCGTGTCTGGCCCTGATCCGTGCCAATGGGGTGCACCTGAAAATCGTCAGCCGCAGGCACACGCGCCACGGCGACTACCGGCCGTTACCGGGGGGAGGCCACCAAATTACTGTAAATGCGTCCCAAAACCCCTACCGGTTCCTGTTGACACTTATCCATGAGATTGCCCACTTGCTGGCCTTTGAACGCTTTGGCAGGCAGATCAAACCCCATGGGGCCGAGTGGAAGGCCACTTTCCGGGACCTGATGCTGCCCTTCCTGCGTCCGGATATTTTCCCGGACCGTCTCCTGCCGTATCTCGCGCGGCACTTTAAGAACCCGAAGGCCAGCAGCAGCACGGATTCCGCCCTGGCCCTGGCCCTGAAATCCTACGACCCGGATGCGGAGCAACAACAGTACGTTTACCAGTTACCTGAAGGAGCTGTATTCCGCCTCTACAACGGCAAGGTATTTCGCAAGGGGCCGCGACAAATTAAGCGATATCGTTGCATGGAGGTTGCCACCGGAAAATTGTATCTTTTCCAGCCGCATGCAGAAGTTGAACCAGTAAGCGAACCTTGAATGAATCCATCCAATTATTACGCCGTATTGATGGCCGGGGGCGTTGGATCCCGATTCTGGCCGGTAAGCACCCGGCAATTCCCCAAGCAATTCCACGATATGCTGGGCACCGGGCAATCGCTTCTGCAACGGACGTTTTCCCGCCTGTCCCGGTTTATCCCCCAGGAACAGATACTGGTTTTGACCAACGCCCGATACAACGACCTGGTATTGGAACAACTGCCCGGCCTTTCCCCGGAGCAAATCATCGGCGAGCCTGCTATGAGGAACACAGCACCCTGTATCCTGTACGCCGCCATGAAAATCCGTAAAATGAACCCGGAGGCCCTGATGCTTGTGGCGCCCAGCGACCACTGGATTGAGGACGAAGCGGCATTTGAACGGGACGTAACCGCTTGCTTTTCTCAGTGCGCTGACCACCAGACGCTGTGTACCCTGGGTATTCTGCCTACTTTTCCGAATACCGGATTCGGCTACATCGAATTCGATGCGGGGGGGGATGCCTCCCATGGGCTGCGGGACGTTGTGCAGTTTCGTGAGAAACCGGATTACCAAACGGCCAGGGAGTTCCTGCAGCAGGGAAACTTCCTCTGGAACGCCGGGATTTTTGCCTGGAGCGCCAACGGGATACTGGAAGCTTTCAGGCAATACCAACCAGGGCTTTTTGAGCTGTTCGGGAAGGGGTTGGAAACTTACAACACAGAGAAGGAATCCGAATTTATCGAACGCCACTACCCAAGGGCGGAAAATATTTCCATCGATTATGCCATCATGGAGCGCTCCGATACCGTGAAGGTGTTGCCTGCGAGTTTTGACTGGAACGATTTGGGGACCTGGGGTTCCCTCTACGATAAACTGGAGAAGGACCCTCAGGAAAATGCCGTGGCACAGGGACGGGTACTTTCCCGGGACAGTTCGGGCAATATGGTCCGCCTGCCTGGGAAGAAAGTGGCCGTACTGGAGGGACTGAGGGATTTTATCGTCATTGATAAGCCGGAGGTGCTGATGATTATCCCCAGGGAACGGGAACAGGAAATAAAGCAATGGGTTGCCGAGGTTGGCCGTACATTTGGCGATGAATTTATTTAATCAACATGAAAGAAAATTTAAACCAGGATAACATCACACCAACCCAGGACCCGGACAGCGGGGAGGAGGTCAAAAAAGATTTTCAGGGGCTGGTGGGCAGTGTCCGCAAATTCCTGACGGAATTGCTCAACATCCGTCGCAACACGGACCAGGATGCTGCCAGGGATGCGATTGTGGCGGATATCTCCTTTAAGGGGCATACCGCCTGGATCCTGGTTTGCTCCATTTTTATCGCATCGGTGGGCCTGAACGCGAACTCCACCGCCGTGGTTATCGGGGCGATGCTTATCTCCCCGCTGATGGGCCCGATCCTCGGCATCGGTATGTCCATTGCGATCAACGATATCGATACACTCCGGCGATCCCTGAAGAATTTTGCAGTCATGGTGGTGCTCAGCGTGTTGACCGCCTACCTGTTTTTTGAATTCTTCCCGCTCCGGGACGAATCGTCCGAGTTGCTCGCGCGCACCGAACCCGATATCCGGGATGTGCTCATCGCGTTTTTCGGCGGGTTGGCCCTGGTTATTGCCCGGGCCAAGAAAGGGACCATAGCGAGCGTCATCTTCGGGGTCGCCATCGCCACAGCGCTGATGCCGCCTTTGTGTACCGTGGGGTTTGGCCTGGCTATCGGCAACTGGGACTACGCGGCCGGGGCCATGTACCTCTTTACGATCAATACGATATTTATCGCCCTGGCAACTTTCCTGATCCTGAAGATCCTCCGGTTCCCCATGGTGCGCTACGCCAATTCGAAAAAGCGACGTTTTATTGCCCGGATGGCCTCCCTGATAGCCATCCTGGTCATGGTGCCGGCCGGCTACACCTTCTACAAGGTATTCCAGGAGTCCCGCTTCCGGGGGCAGGCCCGGGAATTCATCAGCGAGACCATTGGCATCTACCAGTTCCCGGGCAATGGGCGATACATGGAAAACCTGACGCAGATAGATTACCGGGAAGACGGCAATTCGGTGATTGAGCTGGTTTGCATGGGAGACGATGTGATCCCGGAAAATGTGATCCAGACCTGGCGTGCCCGGAAGAACAGCTACGCGAAACTCGCCGATGCGGAACTCAAGATTGTCCAGGGCGGACGGGACGACGGGGAGGAAAAATTCCGGTATGTCAACGAGCTCTATGAAGCCAAAAAGGCGGAATTGCTGAACAAGGACGAACGCATTCGGCTGCTCGAGGAGGAGCTCACCAGTATGCGGAGCCTGGCCGACGGCATGGTGCCCTTCGGGGAGATATCCGCCGAGGCCCGGGCCAGTTACGAAAACCTCGTCGGGTTGGGGTTTGCCTATACGCTGCAAACCGATTTTAACAAGACAGATACCATCCCGCTTTTTGAGGCCCAATGGAGGGAAGACATCCCGCAGGCTGTGCGGCAGGCAGACCAGCAGCGCCTCTCCAACTGGCTCCGGACGCGGCTGAAAAACCCGAAGATCCAGGTGCGGGAGGCCGGGAGCTGAGACCCGGGATTAGTTTTTACCCTCCAGGTACATCTGGCGCACCTTCTTGAAGAGTTCCGAGGAATAGACAAAATTGGTAACAGCCTCGTTGTCCGTGCGGAAAATTTCCTTTTTGGTCCCTTCCCATTCCTTGATCCCGTTTTTCAAAAAGATGATTTTCTCCCCAATTTCCATGACGGAGTTCATGTCGTGGGTATTGATCACCGTAGTAATATTGTATTCCTCGGTGATCTCCTGGATCAGGTTGTCGATGAGCATGGCCGTTTTCGGGTCGAGTCCGGAATTCGGTTCGTCGCAAAACAGGTATTTCGGGTTCATGACGATGGCGCGGGCAATGGCCACGCGTTTCTGCATCCCCCCGGAAATCTCGGCTGGGAACTTCTTATGGGCATCCACCAGGTTTACCCGATGGAGTACAAAATCCACCCGCTCCTGCATTTCCGCCCTTGACTGCTTGGTAAACATATCCAGGGGGAACATCACATTCCCCTCCACCGTCATTGAATCGAAAAGGGCGCTGCCCTGGAAGACCATCCCCATTTCCTGCCGCAGGTCGCGACGGACCTCCCGCGTCATCTCCGAATAGGCCTTGCCCTCATAAAGGATGTTGCCCGCCGTCGGGGTCAGTAACCCCAGGAGACATTTCATGAAAACGGTCTTCCCGGAACCACTTTGCCCGATGATCAGGTTGGTCTTCCCTTTTTCAAAGGAGGTGGAGATCCCTTTGAGGACTTCGGTGTCCCCGAACGATTTTCGCAGGTTTTCAACTTCTATCATCAGCCGAGGAGCAATTGGGTTAAAATATAGTTCATGACGATGATCACCACACTGGTCCAGACAAAGGAAACAGTCGATGCCTTCCCGACTTCCAGGGCGCCCCCCTTCATATAAAAGCCGTGGTAGGAGGGGACCGTGGCGATGATAAAGGCGAAAACAATCGATTTGATAAACGAATACATTACGTGGAAGGGGATAAAATCCAGTTGGAGGCCTTCGATAAAGTCGGCACTCGAACTGAACCCCCCGAACACCCCGGCTATCCAACCGCCCAGGATCCCGATATACATGGCAATTGCCACCACAAACGGGTAGAGGAACATGGCGATGATCTTTGGGAATACCAGGTAATTGAGCGCATTGACCCCCATCACTTCCAGGGCGTCGATCTGTTCCGTTACCCGCATAGTGCCGATGCTCGAGGTGATGTACGAACCCACTTTCCCCGCCATGATAATCGAGGTGAATGTGGGGGCAAATTCCAGGATAACCGACTGGCGGGTGGCAAACCCGATGAGGTTCTTGGGGATCAGCGGGTTGCTGATGTTCAATGCAGTCTGTATGGCCACAACACCCCCGATAAAGAAGGAGATAAAGATGATGATTCCCATGGACCCATAGATCAGTTCATCGATTTCCTTGAGGATCAGGGATCTCATGATTGGCCACTTGGTGGGCTTTTTGAAAGTTTCGACAATCATGATTGCGTAACTCCCTATAGATGCCAGGTAGTTCATAGGTCGCGCCGGGCTTAGGTTCGTAAAAATAACAATATTCACATTGATTTAAATCGGGTTCCGGCGGATAAACTGGATGAATCCCTATTTTTGATATTAAAATCAACTCCGATGAACCGAAATCAGATCAAAAGGCACTGGCTAACGACATTTGCACTGCTGGCTCCCATTATACTCCTCACCGCCCAGGTTTCCATCCGGGAACGCAGGGGGGATTCCCGGGCGGAGGTGTTTGATCGCCCCCCGAAACTCATTGTCGGCATCGTGGTAGACCAGATGCGCTTCGATTACCTCTCCCGGTTCTGGAACCACTACGGGGACGGGGGCTTTAAGCGCCTGGCCGGGGAAGGCTTCCTCTGCCGGAACCACCATTTCAACTATGCCCCTACCAGCACGGGCCCCGGCCATGCCTCCGTGTATACGGGCACGACCCCGGCCGTCCACGGGATTATCGGCAATAGCTGGTTCGACAAAGTGACCGGGGAAAATGTCTACTGCGCCGGGGACGACCAGGTGGAATCCGTGGGGACCACCAGTGACGCCGGGAAGATGTCTCCCCACCGCCTGATGGTCACCACCATCACCGACCAGCTGAGGCTCCACCACCAAATGCGCTCCAAGGTAATAGCCGTTGCCCTGAAAGACCGGGGGGCTGCCCTGCCGGGTGGCTTTACCGCGAATGCGGCCTATTGGTTTGAAGGCGGGGCTGCAGGTAACTGGATCAGCAGCTCGTATTATATGGAAACGCTGCCGGAATGGGTCCGTGCCTTCAACGCTTCCGATGCCGCTGAAAAGTACAAGCGGGTATGGGATCCGGCCAAACCCCTGAACACCTATGCCGAGAGCGGCCTGGACAACGTGGTGTACGAAAGTGCATTTAACGGGCAGTCGGCCCCGGTATTCCCCTACGACCTGCCTGCTCTCTGGGAGGACAACGGGCAATTCGGCCTGCTCAGGGTGACGCCCTTCGGCAACAGCCTGACCCTGGACTTTGCCCTGGCAGCCCTGGAGGCAGAAGGGCTGGGCGAGGACCTGATTACGGATTTTTTGGCCATCAGCTTTTCGAGCACTGATTATGTGGGCCATAAATTCGGCGTGGACTCCAAGGAAGTCCAGGATACGTATATCCGTCTCGACCAGGACCTGGAGCGGATGCTGGAGGTACTGGATAAGGAAGTAGGCGAAGGGGAGTACACCGTATTCCTGACGGCAGACCACGGCGCGGTACAGGTCCCGGCTTTCCTGGCCGACCAGCGGGTGCGTGCGGGTTATCCCGATTCCGGCGAAATGCAGCGGCGTTTCGGGGAATTCCTTCAATACACCTACGGCACCACGGATATCGTCCGCGCCACTTCGAATTCCCAGATATTCCTGGACCACGACGTGCTCCGAAACCTGGAATTGGAACCTGCCCAGGTACAGGCCCAGATGGCCGAGGAACTCCTGGGTTATGACGGGATCAACCGGGTCTATACGGCCACCCAGATGCAGGGTTCGACCTACCGGGACGGTATTCCGGCCATCCTGCAACAGGGGTACAACCAAAAACGCTCGGGAGACCTGTTGCTGGTTTATGACCCGGGCTTTGCCGAGTACTCCCGGACGGGGTCTACCCACGGCACAGTGCACAATTACGACACGCATATCCCGCTGATCTTCTATGGGTACGGCGTGCGTCCCGGCCAGTCGTTCCGCAGGACGGAAATCCCGGATATCGCCGCTACGTTGGCGGCCATGCTGGGGATTGCATTTCCCAATGGCACCACCGGAGAACCTATTGTGGAGATCTTACGATAACTTCCGGCGGATTTCCCGCCACCGCCAGTTACGGGCAAACGCACCTTCCTGCCGGGTCAGCAACCTGCCGGAACCCGAAAAGTAGGCGTGGAGGTACCCGGCGAGGTGGTGGAATGGCAGGAGCGGATTTCGACGTTTCCAGGCCATTTTCAAGGAGGAGAGCAGGCTGATTCCGACCCCGTAGCGGAGCTGGTAGAGCGCCTGCCCCTGCAGCCTGGCATTCCTGGTGGAGTAAGCAAAGCCCGTGGGCCGCATATGGATTACTTTCAACTCCGGCAGGGTGCGGACGCCAAATCCGTGGTAGCGGGCCAGCAAGGCGTCGGCGACATCCCAGCCGATAGAGGGCCGCAACCCGCCAATTGTCCGGAAACAGGAAGCGGTGAAGAGTTTCAGGGGGCCGCGGACATGCCCGGGCCCGGCGATGGGTTCGTAGACGGTTTTCCCGTTTCGTTCCACATAGAGGTGGCCCCCGCAGAGGCCCAGGCCCGGATGTGCCTCAAAGGCTTCCAGGACTTTTCGGAAGTAGTCGGGGGGAAGCAGGATATCCGCGTCGAATTTCCCGATAAAATCATAGGGCACTGTGGTCTGACTGAGCCCGAAATCAAAGCATTTCACAACTTTGGGCCCCGGCAGGTGTCCCGAGCCGGAAGTCCGCCTCACCAACCGGATCCAGTCGTACGCTTCTGCAAACTCCCCCGCAATTTGTGCGGTATCATCCGTGCTGTTGTCGTCTACCACGAGGAGTTCGTCCGGTTGCCGCTCCTGGTCTGCGAAGGACTCCAGGCAGGCCCGCAGGTACTTTCCCTCGTTGTGGGCGGGCATGATAATTACGAGCCGTTTGCTGTTTTCAGTTGCCAAATTCCGGAGGGTTAATTGCCATCGGGGGTCGACGGCCCGGGGCGTTCCGCATAGACCAGGTAATACCTGGGGGTAAAACGACGCAGGAGCGGCCGGAAACCGATTTTTTGTACCGGGTGGGCCCACTGGAGCCGGTCTTTGATGACCCACCCGGATTTTTCGAGCAGCCAGTCAAACTGCCAGGCTTCAAATTCGTGGAAATGCCGGTCGCGGTCATCGGTTTTGGAGCGGTATGCACTGACAAACCAGAGCCGTAGCGGGACGCTGGCCAGGAGTTTGTCGCCCGGGATGGCCCTCAGGACATTATAGGGGGCCACCAGGTGCTCGAGGATCTCGAATGCGGTGACCACCCCCGCCCCGGTATTTTTAATGGCTTTCAGGTCTTCGTCCAGGTCCTCCCCCTGCGTATTGCTGACGGTATAGCCGTTCTCCCGCATGATCTCCGCAAAGGGGTTATCCACCCCCAGGTCCAGGATGGTTTCTCCCGGACGGATATGCTTCCGGAGGAATTCCAGGGTTAGTCGGTAGCGTTTTTCGGGATAATGGGCGTACATGGCTATTCGACGGTTTCGGCATAGGCCTCGAGAGGGGCGCAGGTACACATCAGGTTGCGGTCCCCGTAGGCATCGTCCACACGGCGGACGCTGGGCCAGAATTTGTTCTCCCGTACATGGGGCAGGGGAAAGGCTGCCTCGGCCCGGCTATAAGGGTAATCCCAGGTGTTTGCGGTAACCATGTCCAGGGTATGGGGTGCGTTTTTCAGGATCGGGTTGGGTTCCTCCCCGGAATTCTCAATTTCCCGGCGGATGGCCAGGAGGGCATCGCAGAAGCGGTCGAGTTCTTCCAGGCTTTCGCTTTCGGTGGGTTCGATCATCATCGTCCCGGCTACCGGGAAGGATACCGTCGGGGCGTGGAATCCGTAATCGATCAGGCGTTTGGCGATATCGGTGACCTCCACACCCTGCTTCTTGAACGGCCGGCAATCGATGATCATTTCGTGGGCGGCCCGGCCGAGTTCCCCGGTGTAGAGGATCGGATAGGCATCCCGGAGGCGCTCCTTGATATAATTGGCGTTCAGGATGGCGATTTTGGTGGCCTGGGTCAACCCCTCAGCACCGAGCATCCGGATATAGGCATAGGAAATCAGGCAGACCAGGGCACTCCCCCAGGGGGCTGCCGAAATGGCCGGGATACCGTGTTTGCCGCCCGTATCCACGAGCGGGTTTTTCGGGAGGAATTCCGCGAGCTGGGGCGCCACGCAAATAGGGCCCACCCCCGGGCCGCCCCCGCCGTGGGGGATGGCAAAGGTCTTGTGGAGGTTCAGGTGGCAGACGTCGGCCCCGATGGTGGCCGGGTTGGTGAGGCCTACCTGGGCGTTCATGTTGGCGCCGTCCATATAGACCTGGCCCCCATTGTCGTGGATGAGTTGGGTAACCTGCCGGATCGAGGATTCAAAAACCCCGTGCGTGGACGGGTAGGTCACCATCAGCGCCGCCAGGGAATCGCTGTGGGTGGCTACTTTCTCCTCCAGGTCGGCCACGTCGATATTCCCCTTTTCGTCGGTTTTGGTTACCACCACCTTCATCCCGGCCATCACGGCCGAAGCCGGGTTGGTCCCGTGGGCCGAAGCCGGGATCAGGCAGACATTGCGGTGGCCTTCTCCCCGGGACTCGTGATAGGCCCGGATAACCATCAACCCCGCGTATTCCCCCTGGGCGCCGGAATTCGGCTGGAGGGAAGTGGCAGCAAATCCTGTAATTTCGGTCAGGTAGGCCTCGAGTTTGGCGAGCATCTTCTGGTAGCCCGTCGCCTGGCTTACCGGGACAAACGGGTGGAGGTTGCCCCATTCCGCCATGCTCAGGGGCAGCATCTGTGTGGCGGCATTCAGTTTCATCGTACAGGAGCCCAGGGAGATCATCGAATGGTTCAGCGCCAGGTCTTTCCGCTCGAGTTTCTTCAGGTAACGCATCATCTCGGTCTCCGAATGGTAGCGGCTAAAGACCTCCTGCTCCAGATACGCAGTGGTCCTGCGGAGCGGCCCGGGGATCCGGGATTCCGCTGAGAACTCGCTGCAGCCCGGGCTGTCCGTGCCCAGGGCGCGGGCAAAAACACCCAGGATGTCGGCGATATCCCCGGGCCCGGTGGTTTCGTTCAATGAGACGGAAACGGCTCCTTCCCCGAAATAGTTCAGGTTGATTCCGGCTGCTTCGGCTTCCTTCCGGACCGCACCGGCGGGCACCTCCGCTGTAACCGTATCAAAAAAGGCGGAGTGCCGGGGAGTTACACCCATTTTTTCCAGGCCTTCGGCCAGGGTTGCCGCAGCGGCGTGGATGCGACCGGCGATCTTCCGCAATCCTTCCGGCCCGTGGTACACCGCATAGGCACCGGCCATCACGGCCAGCAGGACCTGGGCAGTACAAATATTCGAGGTGGCCTTGTCCCGCTTGATGTGTTGTTCCCGGGTCTGTAGGGCCATCCGGAGGGCCGGCTTCCCGTCCACGTCCTTGCTGAGGCCGATGATCCGGCCCGGGATTTGCCGCTTATAGGCCTCGCGCGTGGCAAAGAAGGCCGCATGGGGCCCGCCGTACCCCATTGGGATACCGAACCGCTGTGTGCTGCCCACGACCACGTCGGCCCCGAATTCCCCGGGGGGCACCAACAGGCAGAGGCTCATCAGGTCGGCGGCAACGGCTACTTTGATGTCCAGGCTGTGGGCCTGAGCCACAAAATCCCCGAATTCGCCTATCGCCCCGTCAGCTGCGGGGTATTGAAGGAGGGCACCGAAGAAGTCCCCGTCGAGCCGGGCCGTTTCGGGCTTGCCGGGGACGAGTTCAATCCCCAGGGGCGCCGACCGGGTTTCCAGCAAGGCAAGTGTTTGTGGGAGGACGCCTTCCGAGACAAAGAATTTGGCGCACCCGTTTTTTTTCTGGTCCCTGCTGCGCAGTTCAAAAATCATGGCCATGGCTTCTGCCGCAGCCGTACTTTCGTCCAGGAGGGAGGCGTTGGCCAGTTCCATGCCGGTGAGGTCGCTGACAACGGTCTGGAAATTGAGCAGGGCCTCCAGGCGCCCCTGGGCGATTTCCGCCTGATAGGGGGTGTAGGCCGTATACCATCCGGGGTTCTCCAGGATGTTCCGCTTGATGACCGATGGGGTAATGGTCGGGTGGTACCCCAGGCCGATGTAGGATTTCATCAGGTCATTCTCCCGCCCCAACTCGTGGATGTGCTGCAGGAACTCATGCTCCGTCATCGGCGGGTCCAATTGCATGGGCCCTTTCAGACGAATACCGTCCGGCAGGGTTTCGTAAATCAGTTGTTCGAGGTTCTCCACCCCGATCCGCCCGGTCATGGCCGGCAGGTCGCCGGGGCGAATGCCCAGGTGGCGGGAAGCAAATTGCGCAGTTTTCATAGCAATCCGGATTGACTTTTTAGAGGTCACAAAATTAGGTATAAATTACTGGATAACCGCGGACAGGCGTACCGCGTCTGCTGAAAGTTTTTAACCGAAATCCCGGCTTATGAACACTTTGGCATACCTTTGCCCCATGCGCCTTTACCACGCAGTTTTCCGCTTCTATGTCGGTGGGAGTATCCACGTTGCGGCCGCGTTGCTGGCGATGCTCTACTATACGGAAAGGGTGTCCGGCGTAACCGTTCAGCCGGAGTATTACGGGGCCCTGTTCTTTGGGAGTATTGCGGGCTACAATTGCCTGAAATTTGGGGCAGAGCCCTGGAAGTACCGCCCGAAAAAAGGTTCGCGCTTCCGGTTGCTATTTGCCCTGAGCCTTGTCAGCCTCCTGGTGGGCCTGTATTTCCTGGTTTTGCTGGATACGCGATACTGGTGGATGAGTGCAGCATGTGCCTCAGTGGCTGCCCTGTATTCCCTTCCGCTGTTTCCGGGATTTCGGAACCTGCGGAGTTTTGGCTTGCTGAAGGTGCCCCTGGTGGCCCTGGTTTGGGTAGCCGCCACGGTCTGGATACCGGTCTGGGGGAGTGGAATGGCCCTGGGCTGGGACCTCTGGGTGGAAAGCGGCCAACGTTTCCTGTGGGTGGGATTGCTGATGCTGCCTTTTGAAATACGGGATATGGATTCGGATCCGCCGGCCATCCGTACGCTGCCCAGGAGGCTGGGGATCGAAGGAATACGCCGTCTGGGGTGGGTCGGGGCCTTTTTGCTTTTGGTGACGGTGGCCCTCAAGGATATGCCGGGGGCCGCAGAGTGGGCCAGCAAGGGGTTGGCTGCTGTTTTAACCGGGCTCGCCATCCACTTCAGCAACAAGGATCAACCCCCCTTTTACGCGTCTTTCTGGGTCGAGGGGATCCCCATGGTATGCCTGGTGGTTCTGGTTGCCTGGAATCAGCTGGCAGGGTCGTGACCCCGTTCTTG
>CAXQQM010000179.1:0-7652 GCA_964226055.1 Robiginitalea sp.
GCAGCGCCTGGTGCAGCAGGTGGGTGGCCGTGTGGTTGCGCCGGGTCTGCATTCGCCTCTCGGTATCCACCACGGCGCGGAATTCAGCCCCGGGGTCTTCTGGCAATTTTTTGGCGATGTGCAGGATTTCGTTATTCTCCTTCCGGGTATCCAGAATTTCCGTAACCGAATCGCCAGGACCCTCGAGGTGGCCACTATCCCCAACCTGGCCGCCGCCCTCCGGGTAAAACGGGGTGGTATCCAAAACCAGTTGGTAATGTGTGCCGGACTTCTTGCTTTCGACTTTCCGGTATTTCCGGATCCGGGAGCGGGCTTCCAGCGCATCGTAGCCGACGAACTCGGAAGCCGGCCCGGGATGGACGGGCACCCAATCTTCGGCAGCGCTCTCTGAGGCCGCCCGGGAGCGGTCTTTCTGCTCTTTCATGGCCGCGTCAAACCCCTGCCGGTCCAGTTCGTAGCCGCGCTCCCTGAGGATGAGGGAGGTCAGGTCGATGGGGAACCCGAAGGTGTCGTACAGTTCAAAGGCCCTGCCGCCGTCCACGGTTTTCCCACGGGTTTCGGCGATTACGGCATCCAGGCGCGCCAACCCCTGTTCCAGGGTCTTCAGGAAGGAAACCTCCTCTTCCCGGACCACGTTTTCAACAAGCCGGCGTTGTTCAGCCAGCTCCGGGAAGGCCTCCCCCATCTCCTCCACGAGGGTACCCACCAGGCGGAACATAAAAGGCTCCCGGGCACCCAGGAAGGTAAACCCGTAGCGGATGGCCCGGCGGAGGATCCGGCGGATCACATAGCCGGCACCCGAATTACCGGGAAGCTGGCCGTCCGCGATAGTAAACGATACGGCCCGTATAGGGTCGGCAATGACGCGGAAGGCAATATCGTCCTCCTCCGATTCGCCGTATTTCTTGGCGGTAATACCGCCGATCTCCCGGATCAGGGGGGTAAACAGGTCCGTATCGTAATTGGAACGGACCCCCTGCAGGACCATACACAGCCGTTCAAAGCCCATGCCCGTGTCGATGTGCTTTTCCGGGAGGGGTTCCAGGCTGCCGTCCGCCTTTCGGTTGTATTGGATAAATACGAGGTTCCAGATCTCCACCACCTCGGGGTGGTCCTGGTTGACCAGTTCGGCCCCGGGGGCTTCGCGGCGTTCTTCATCCGGTCGGATATCGACGTGGATTTCCGAGCAGGGGCCACAAGGGCCCTGGTCGCCCATTTCCCAGAAATTGTCCTTTTTGGACCCCATCAGGATCCGCTCCTCCGGCAGGATGGCCTTCCACAAGTCATAGGCCTCCTGGTCACGCTCCAGGGCGTCGGCATCGGAACTTCCCTCAAAAATGGTCACATAGAGCCGGTCCCTGTCGATCCCGCAGACTTCCGTCAGGAATTCCCAGGCCCACCCGATGGTTTTCTCCTTGAAATAATCGCCGAAACTCCAATTGCCGAGCATTTCGAACAGCGTGTGGTGGTAGGTGTCCCTCCCCACCTCTTCCAGGTCGTTGTGCTTCCCGCTTACCCGGAGGCACTTCTGAGTGTCGGCCACGCGGGGGTGTTTGGGGGTGCTTACCCCCAGGAAATACTCCTTGAAGGGGTTCATCCCCGCATTGACAAACAACAGGGTGGGATCGTCCTTGACCACCAGGGGGGCCGAAGGCACGATCCGGTGTCCGCGATCTTTGAAAAATGTTAAAAATCGGCTTCGTATCTCTCTGGAAGTCATATAAGAACGTCCTCTTATTTTAAATTTCGGTTATTATGCGAAACTATTTTTATATTTGTTGGTCAGCATCCTGAGACGGCACAAAAATAGGATAAAATCCCTTCATGACTAAGGTTAAGTACTATTACGACCCGGACACGCTTTCCTACCGGAAGATTGAGCCGAAAAAGTCCCGTAAGTACCGGAATATCGGGCTTTTCGTGATTGCCTCCGCCTTGTTCGGCTTTATGGGCCTTATGTTGTTGCTCAATACGAACCTGCTCAATACGCCCAGGGAGCTCGCCCTGCAGCGGGAGGTGAACAATTTTGAATTGCGGTATGAACTCCTGAACCGCAAAATGGACCAGATGGAACAGGTACTGGCCAATATCGAAGACCGGGACAACAATATTTACCGCCTGTATTTCGAGGCCAACCCGATCCCTGAGGAACAGCGCCGGGCGGGGTTTGGCGGCGTGAACCGCTACAAAGACCTGGAAGGGTTCAACAATTCGGACATGATCATCGCCACCACACGGCGCATGGAGATCATCCAGAAAGAGATGGTCATCCAGTCCAAATCCCTGGACGAGATCACCAAACTGGCGGCTGAAAAAGAAGAGTTGCTCGCGGCCATCCCGGCCATACAACCCATCAACAACGACAACCTTACCCGAATGGCCTCCGGTTACGGATGGCGCTCGGACCCCTTTACCAAGGCGCGTAAAATGCACTGGGGGATGGATTTCACCGCACCGCGCGGCACCCCGGTTTACGCCTCCGGCAACGGGACGGTATCGCGGGCAGACAACAATGCCTCGGGCTACGGGAAGCACATCCGTATCGACCACGGCTACGGGTACATGTCCCTGTATGCCCACCTGAGCAAGTACAACGTCCGCCGCGGCCAGCAGGTCAAACGCGGGGACCTGATCGGTTTTGTCGGAAGTACCGGCCGGAGCGAGGCACCCCACCTGCACTATGAGGTATGGAAGGACGGCGACCGGATCAACCCGATCAATTTCTATTACGGAAGCCTCACGGCCGAGGAATTCGAGAATATGCTGATCTATGCCAACCAGGAGAACCAATCGCTCGATTAATGCACGTAGAACTTCCAGAGAAACGGTATTACGGCATCGGCGAAGTGGCCCGGGCCTTTGACGTCAACACCTCCCTGATCCGTTTCTGGGAAAAGGAATTCGACGTGTTGCAACCCAAAAAAAACGCCAAGGGAAACCGCAAGTTCACCCCCTCGGATATCAAGAACCTGGAGTTGATCTACCACCTCGTCAAGGAGCGCGGCTTCACCCTGGAGGGTGCTAAAATCCACCTGAAGGAAAACCGGCAGAAAACGCTGAACAATTTTGAGATTATCCGGAAACTCGAACGGGTCAAGGCGGAACTGACCAAGATCAAGGACCAGCTTTGATGTAACTTTTTATCGCTTTTCGCTACTCATTCATTACAACCATTAAACACCGCAATAGCATGAAAAAATGGCTTATCCCTTTAATAATAGTCGTCCTCGTTGTTTTCGGCGTATATCGCTGGGCCGTGGGCTTCAACAACACGGCCGTCACCTATGAGGCCAATGCAGAAACCGCCTGGTCCAATGTGGAGAGTTCCTACCAGCGGCGGAACGACCTGATCGGTAACCTGGTAAAGACCGTGCAGGGGGCGGCGGATTTTGAGCGGGAAACCCTGCAGGAGGTGATCGAGGCCCGCTCGCGGGCAACCTCCACCACCATCGACGCCAACAACCTCAGCGCGGCCCAGCTGGCCGAATTCCAGCAGGCACAGAGCGGCCTGTCCTCCGCGCTTTCCCGCCTGCTTGTCACGGTGGAACGCTACCCGGAATTGCGGGCCAACCAGAATTTCCTGGAATTGCAGAGCCAGTTGGAAGGGACCGAGAACCGCATCAATGTGGCCCGGGACCGCTACAACGAGGCGGTGAACACCTACGACATCCACATCAAAAAATTCCCGAACTCCATCCTGGCCGGCTGGTTCGGCTTTGAGGAGATGCCGCGGTACACGGCAGATGCCGGGTCCGAAGTGGCCCCCGACGTGAATTTCGACTTCGACTAGGCCATGTCTGAAGCCGATGCCCTTTTAAGCCCGGAGGAAGAAACCGAGGTAGTACGTGCTATCCGGGAGGCAGAACGACAAACCTCGGGGGAAATCCGCGTGCACCTGGAGTATTCGGCCCAGGGCGACCCCATGGACCGGGCCCGGGAGGTCTTCCTCACCCTGAAAATGGAAAACACCCGGGAGCGGAACGGGGTGCTGATTTACATCGCCGCCCGGGATCACCGATTCGCCATAATCGGGGATAAGGGCATCGACAAGGCCGTCCCGGCAGGTTTCTGGGATTCCACCCGGGACGCCATGCAAAACCACTTTCGCAATGGCCGGTTTGCCGAAGGCCTCATCGCCAGCATCCGGAGTGCGGGCCGCGAACTAAAAGCACATTTTCCCTGGAAACCCGACGACACGAACGAACTGAGCAATGAGATTTCAAAAAGCTAGCAGCATCTTACTACTTGCCTGCCTGTTTGCAGGCAGCTGGCTGAACGCCCAGTTCCAAATCCCGGAAAAACCCCCGGAATCCGGGCAAACCAGCCTCTACGACTATTACGGCTTACTCAGCGACACCCAGGCACAGCAGCTGGAACAAAAGCTCATCCGCTATTCGGACAGCACATCCACGCAAATCGTGGTGGCGATCATCGCTTCTACAGAAGGGGAAAACATCCAGTACCTCGGGGCGCAATGGGGCCAGGCATGGGGCATTGGCCAGGAAAAAGAGGACAACGGCATCCTGGTGCTGCTGGCACGGGACGACCGGCGGATCGGGATCAATACCGGGTATGGGGTGGAGGAATTCCTCACGGACGCCTTGTCCCGCCGCATCATCAACCAGGTAATCATCCCGGAATTCAAAGCAGGTGATTACTACGCAGGCCTGGACAAGGGGACGGATGCCATCTTCCAGGTGCTGACCGGCCAGTTTGAAGGCCAGGGTCGGACCGGTGGCGGGCGCTTCCCTTTTGAGGCTTTGTTGCCTTTTTTAATTTTTATCATCGTCATGATCATCCTGGCATCCCGACGGAACCGCGGGGGTGGTTCGGGCGGCCGCAGGCGCGGCCTGGACCTCTGGGACGTGATCATCCTCAGCAACATGGGCCGTTCCGGCTCTTCCGGCGGCGGCTTTGGCGGTGGCGGTGGCTTTGGAGGCGGTTTTGGGGGCGGCTTCGGGGGCGGTGGCTTCGGGGGCGGCGGCGCCTCCGGGGGATGGTAGGCCCATTAATGATCGTTTGCCCGGCGGAGGCGCAAAAAGCATGCCCGGGGTATCCAGCCGGAGCGGACATCACGGGCAGGTTGTCAAACTACTTCTTCCTCATAAAAATGTCCATGGGCACACCCGTGAAATCAAACTGCTCACGCAGCTTGTTTTCCAGGAACCGCTTGTATGGATCCTTCACGTATTGCGGCAGGTTGCAGAAAAAAGCGAATTGTGGAAAGGGCGTGGGGAGCTGCGTGCAAAACTTGATCTTGACGTACTTCCCCTTGATTGCCGGTGGCGGGTATTTCTCGATGATGGGCAGCATCAGGTCGTTGAGCTTCCGCGTGGGGATCCGGCGCGACCGGTTCTCATAGACCGTCACGGCTGTTTCGATGGCCTTAAAGATCCGCTGCTTGTTCAGGGCGGAAATAAATACGATGGGGATGTCCGTGAAGGGGGAGGTGGCCTCCTTGATCATTTTGGTGTATTCCTTGACGGAGCCCGTTTCCTTTTCCACCAGGTCCCATTTATTTACCAGGATGACGATCCCTTTGTGGTTGCGCTGGGCCAGCCAGAAAATATTCTGGACCTGGCCGTCGAAGCCCCGGGTCGCATCTACCAGTATCAGGCAGACGTCGGAGTGCTCGATGGCCCTCACGGATCGCATGACTGAATAAAATTCCAGGTCTTCCTTGACCTTGGATTTGCGTCGGATGCCCGCCGTATCCACCAGGTTGAATTCAAAGCCAAACCGGTTATAGCGGGTGTCGATACTATCCCGGGTGGTGCCCGCGATATCCGTTACGATATAGCGCTCTTCCCCGATCAGCGCATTGATAAAGGAGGATTTCCCGGCATTCGGGCGGCCTACGACCGCAAACCGCGGCAGGGCTTCCTCCCTGGGGGTGCGTTCCGGCAGGACGGGGATCAGGGCATCCAGCAATTCGCCGGTACCGCTCCCATTGATGCTGGAAACAGGGTAATATTCCCCCAGACCCAGCGAGTAGAATTCCACGGCATCCTCGAGGCGTGCCGCATTGTCCACCTTGTTGACCACCAGGAAAGTGGGTTTGTCCACCTTCCGCAGCATCCGGGCCACCTCCTCGTCCATGCCCGTCACCCCGGTGACCGCATCCACCATAAAGAGGATGGCATCGGCCTCATCGATAGCCAGGAGGACCTGCTTGTCGATTTCCTTTTCAAATACGTCGTCGCTGCCGACGACATACCCTCCCGTATCGATCAGTGAGAATTCCTTCCCGTTCCAGTCGCTTTTGCCGTAGTGCCTGTCCCGGGTTACCCCGCTCACGGCATCCACGATGGCCTCCCGGCGCTGGATCATCCGGTTAAAAAGAGTTGACTTCCCAACATTGGGACGTCCCACAATTGCTACAATGGCAGACATAGGTGTGCTTCAGGCCACAAAGGTAGTGTTAAAGGGGTAGATATGAAACGGGTGGATGCAGGAGGGGTCGATGTGCCCTACAGGTCTCCGGGAACGGCGCTTTTCTGCCGGTATCGGTTGCCGGTGAGGTAACTCTCCCCGATCTCCCGGGACCGCACCACACGAGCCGGGCTGCCAAAAGCCACCGAGTTGGAAGGGATATCATTCATGACCAGTGAGCCGGCGCCGATGACCGAATGTTCGTCTATCCGGATGTTTTCGACGATGTTGGCCCCCAGGGAAACAGCGGAGCAATAACCCAACTGGAAATTACCCCCGGTCCCGACCCGTGGGGCGAGGCTGGAATAATCGGCCATCATCCCGTCGTGTCCGAGGGATGACAGGGTATTGAGGATGCAGTGCTCTCCCACGCGGGAATTCGCATTGACAATGACACCGGGCATGATGACGGAACCCTTGCCGATACGCACGTCCTTGCCGATACTGGCAGACGGGTGTACGGCGCTTACAAAGCGGAATGACGGTACGATGCTCAGGATCCGCTTGACGATGGTCCGTCGGATCCAGTTATCCCCGATGGCCACAATGCCGCCGTGAATATTAAACGTCTCGATGAGGTAGGGAAGGTCGTAAGAGGTCCCCAGCACCTCGTATCCGTTCTTTTTGGTTCCCTTGGGTTTGTAGGAATCCAGGAAGCCAACCGGCTGGTACAGCCCCTCGGACTCCAGGATGTCCAGAACGACGCTGCCATGACCGGACGCACCAAAAATGATGATGTTTTTCATGGGATCGGGGGCTTTTAGGTATTTCATCGATGAAATGCAACATTTCGTCGATAATTCAAAGATATAAAAAGCCCGCTAACGCCCCCGGGTATTTTTTCTTAAAACGTAGGAATTTTTGACTCAGATGCCTGTAGGAGGAACGGGATAGATCATATCGATAAAATACGGGCTCCCGGAACCCGGGGAGTTTTCGGACCGCAGCCCGCTACTTGGAATCGTACCCGAACCGCCGCAATTGCCGCGCGTCGTTGCGCCAGTTCTTGTTCACTTTGACAAACAATTCCAGGAAGACTTTTTTGTCGAAAAATGTTTCCAGATCCTTACGGGCCTCCGTTCCCACCCGCTTCAGGCCACTGCCCTTGGGCCCGATCAGGATGCCTGTCTGGGTGGCCCGCTCCACCATGAGCACCGCCCCGATACGGATGATCTCGTCGGTTTCCTCAACACGCTCGGTCTCGATCTCGACGGCATAGG
>CAXQQM010000180.1:0-40919 GCA_964226055.1 Robiginitalea sp.
AAGCGGCAGGCGGAGGGCCGGGGAGTATTGTTCCAGGACATAGGTGACATAGACCAGCCGGCCACCCCCGATGACCAGGCCAAAAAAACAAAAGAGCAGGATAATCCAGTTCACGGCCTCCCGGAGCCGGCGTTGCGTCCCGGGTTTCGCCCGGCGGGGCAGGATGTCGATGGCTACGTGCCCGTTCTTCCCGGCCACGTAGGCGGCGCCGAGCACCCCGAGCCAGATCATCAGGTAGCGGGCAAGCTCATCGGTAAAAGAGCTGGGTGATCCCAATACGTAACGGCTGAAGACCTGCCAGAGCACGTTCAGCACCATGGCCGTCATGATAAGTATCAGGGCGGAGGCGAGTAACCGGTCGAGGCGTTGGCGAAAGGTCTTCATTGCTGAAATTCTTTAATTTGACGGATAAGCCGGCCCAGGGTGGTATCGGCCTCGTAAAGCTGGTAAACCTCCCGGGACCCTTCGGCAAAGGGCTGCTTGTCCGGGTGGGAAATTTTAACCCCGGCCGCCGCGACCTTTTCGAGGGCTTCCGCCTCTGCCAGGGCCCACAACTCGCGCTGGTAGGCAATGGAGTTATCCGCCGCTTCCCGGATCCAGGCCTTTTCCTGCTCGTTGAGTTGGTCCCAGAACCGCGTACCCGCAATCAATACGTCCGGGGAAAAGGTATGCTCATCCAGGGAATAAAACTTACAGACCTCGTAATGCCGCGCCAGGTAGAAACTCGGCGGGTTGTTTTCTGCCGCATCAACCACCCCCTGCTGCAGGGCCGTATAGAGTTCCCCCCATGAAATCGGGGTCGGGGCGCCCCCCATACTGCGGATCATGTTGATGGCCGTAACGCTTTCCATCACCCGGACCTTCATGCCCGCCAGGTCGTCCGGATGGGTAATGGGCTGGTCCATGGCGTAGAAACTTCGGAACCCCGCATCGTAAAAACCCAGCCCCTTCAGCCAGAATTCCAGGCCGTCGTCCAGGAGTTCCTGCCCGATCGGGCCGTCCAGGATCTCGAAGGCTGCCTCCCGGTCGCGAAACAGGTAGGGCAACCCGAGAATCCGGGTTTTGGGCGCAAAGTTCTCCAGGGTGGCCGCAGACACCTTGGTCATGTCCAAAGTACCGATCTGCAGCAGTTCCAGGATTTCCCGCTCGCTCCCCAGTTGCTGGTTCGGGAAGATTTCCATCCGCAGACGCCCCCCCGACAGTCGTTTGAGGTCCTCCCCCATCCGCACCATGGCCAGGTGGACGGAGTGTGTGACATCCAGGCCGTGGGCCAGGTGGACGGTCCGCCCGGGGGGTCCTTGCCGGCAACCGGACAACAAGAGGCAAAGACCTGCCACAATCAGGAAGGTTTGAATGTTTTTCAGGGATGTGGGCTGGAGGTTCACAGGGGCGGATTCATTTGTTTTAAAAATCAAAATACGCCTTGGCATTGAAGTAGCAGATGTCGCGGACGATTTTTCCCAGAAAGTCTGTGTCGTCGGGCAAAAGGCCGCGTTCAATATCCGCACCGAGCAGGTTGCACAGCAGCCTGCGGAAATACTCGTGCCTGGGGACGGACAGCAGACTGCGGGAATCCGTCAGCATCCCCACGAAACAACTGAGCAGGCCCATGTTCGACAGGGCATCCAGCTGCCGCTCCATCCCCTGGAGCTGGTCGTTGTACCACCAGCCGGAACCGAACTGGATCTTCCCCCGGATACTGCCGTCGTTAAAATTGCCCGCCATGGTGGCAAAAACCTCGTTCCAGGAAGGGTTCAGGTTGTAGAGGATGGTCCTGGCCAACTGATCCGACTGGTCCAGGTGGTCCAGGAATCCGGCCAGGCCCCGGGCCTGGGGAAAGTCCCCGATGGAATCGAATCCCGTATCCGGGCCAAGGGTCTCCCGCATACGCGTGTTGGTGTCCCTCAGGGCGCCCAGGTGGAACTGCTGTACCCAGCCGCGGCTGTGGTATTGCCGGCACAGATGCGACAGGGTCACAAACTGGAAATAACGCACCTCCTGTGGCTCGGGGACACGCCCCGCCTGGACGTCCCGGAAAAGTTTCTCAATATCGCAGTGGGGGGTTGCAAAATAAGCGAGTTGCCCCAAACCGTGATCGGCAATCCGGCAACCCTGTTGGTGGAAATACGCCAGGCGTGCATCCAGTGCCTGCAACAGGTCCGCGTAATTGCGGATACTCATCCCGGCAGCAGCTTCAAGCCGGTCCAGGTAGCGGTTGAATGCCTCCGGGTCCCCGATGGAATAGGCGGCGTCCGGCCTAAAGGCCGGCAGCAGGCGCGGGCCGGTTTTAAGGGATTGCGCCTGGCGGTGGTACTCCAGGGAATCGACCGGGTCATCCGTGGTGCAGACCACTTCCACCCGCATCCTGCCCAGGAGCCCCCGGGCGCTGTGGGAAGGCTGCCGCAGCTGGACGGATGCCTGTTCGTAGATGACCGATGCGTTCCGTTCGTCCAGCAGGTCGGTAAGCCCAAAATATCGCTGGAGCTCCAGGTGGGTCCAGTGGTACAAGGGGTTTCGTACGGTTTGGGGGACCGCCCAGGCCCATTTCATAAACTTCTCCTCGTCCGGGGCGTCCCCCGTGATATATTCCTCCCCGATCCCCAGGGTACGCATGGCGCGCCATTTGTAGTGGTCGCCCGAGAGCCAGGCCTGGGTAATATTCTCAAAATTGTGGTCCGTGGCGATTTGCCGGGGGGAGAGGTGGTTGTGGTAGTCGATGATGGGCAGGTCGGCGGCGTAGTCGTAATACAGCGTACGGGCCTGGGGGGATTCCAGCAAGAAGTCTTCCCGGATAAAGGTCATGGTTGTTTGTTCCGTTAGGTTTCGGGCCACGTGTAATCGGGACACGTTTCACTAAAATAGGAAAAGTAGGGGAGGAAGCAACGGCGGCCTGCCGAAAATTCTGCACCGCTGGCGGCAGGCCATTCCGAAACGGGGTACCCCGCCCGCATTGGGGTGAATTCGTTACATTTAGATACATAAACCACCACCCAAATGCGAATTTCCCGATTTCCGAAGCCACTGGGCCGCCTGCCGAAAAGAAACATCGGCCGGCAACTACTGGCCACCGTCCTTTTCCTTTTGGCGAGCGGTTATGCCCTGGCCCAGCCGGAAGTTGCAGAAAGCCGCAATCCGCCATCCGCGAATGCCCCGTTGCGAGTGGGCGTCGCCGGCCTGACCCACGGGCATGTGAACTGGGTATTTTCGAGTGCCGACCGGGGGGATATCGAAATTGTGGGAATCGCCGAGCCCAACCGGGAAGTGGCCAGGAAATATTGCGAGCAATACGGTTTCCCGATTTCCCGGGTCTACGACAGCCTGGACGAATTGCTCGATGCCACACGCCCGGAGGCGGTTACTGCATTCGGCACGATTTACGACCACCTGGACATCGTAAAGGCCTGCGCGCCCCGCGGCATACACGTCATGGTGGAAAAACCCCTGGCGGTGAACCTGGAGCACGCAAGGGAAATGGCGGCCCTGGCCCGGGAAAACAATATCCATCTCCTGACCAATTACGAAACCACCTGGTACCCCAGCAACCACGAGGCGTATCGGCGGGTCGTCGGCGACTCAGCCATCGGGGCCATCCGGAAGATTCGGGTCCGGGACGGGCACCGGGGCCCGAAGAAAATCGGCGTACCCGGGGAATTCCTCGCCTGGCTGACAGACCCGGTGCTCAACGGAGGGGGCGCCCTATCCGATTTTGGCTGCTACGGGGCCAACCTGATCACCTGGCTGATGAACGGGCAGCGGCCTGAAAGCGTCACTGCCATCACCCGGCAATTGCAGCCCGAAAACAACCCGGATGTGGAGGACGAGGCCATCGTGCTCCTGGAATACCCCGGTGCCGCGGGCATCATCGAAGCCTCCTGGAACTGGCCCATCGGACGCAAGGACCTGGTGGTCCACGGGCTTACCGGGTCGGTATATGCGGATAACCGCCACGATTTCCGCGTGCGGATAGCGGAGGGCTATGACGGGTTCCGGGAAGAATCCCTCCGCCTGGAAGAGCGGCCCGTCCCCCTGAACGACCCCTTCCTGTATTTCACCGCCGTCGTGCGGGGCAACGTCCATTCCGACCCGATGGCCCTCTCCTCCCTGGAGAACAACCTGATCGTTATGGAGATTCTCGATGCGGCGCGCCGGAGCGCGGAGGCGGGAAAAACCGTTAAACTCCTAACCCGTTCAACCCAAGACTGATAACCGACCTCATCCAACCTGAATCATGTATACAAGACGCAATTATCCACTGCCGATATTCCTGAGATGGACCCGGCGCTATATTATCTTTTTTATAATCATTGCCGTCATCCCGGTCCTGCCCTACCATTTACTGGGGTGGAAATGGCTGCACCTCCCCTGGCTTCCCATCGGGCTGGTGGGTACGGCCCTTGCCTTTATCATCGGGTTTAAAAACAATGCTTCCTAAGGCCGGTTCTGGGAAGCGCGGAAAATCTGGGGCGGCATCGTGAATACCTCCCGCTCCTTTACCGCGATGATCAATGACTTTATCACCAACCAATTCGCAGACACCCCGAAAAGCCCCAAAGATTTGCAGGCCATACGGGTCGCCATGGTCCTGCGCCATGTGGCGTGGATGACTTCCCTCCGGCACGCGCTTCGGATAAAGAAACCCTGGGAAGTCACCACATACAAGATTGACCAAAAGTATAGGGAGCGTATCGAAATCCGCGAGTACACCTATTCCCTGGAAGAGGAGTTGGAGGGTTATCTCACCGACGAGGAAAAACGCTATGTCCTCAGTTTGAAGAACAAGCAGGCTGCCTGTCTGACCCTGCAGTCCAAACACCTGGCCGAATTACGGCAAAATGGGCTGATTGAGGATTTCCGGCATATGGAAATGCAGGGCATGATCACGGAACTCTTCACCCTTCAGGGCCAGGCCGAGCGGATCAAGAACTTCCCCTACACCCGGCAATTTGCCACACTCAATTTGTATTTTGTCTGGTTGTTTATCCTCCTGCTCCCCTTTGCCCTGATGAGCGAATTCGACCAAATTGGCCAGTCCCTGCTGGAAATCGGGGACCAGAATCCGGTATTTCGGTTTATCGCCCTGAACTTTGTTTGGTTGTCCGTGCCCTTCAGCGTGGTGATTTCCTGGATTTTCCTTTCCATGGAGCGCATTGGCGATGTCTCGGAAAACCCGTTCGAAGGGAATCCGAACGACGTGCCCATCACCACCATGTCCCGGGGCATTGAAATCGATATCCGGCAAATGGTGGGCGATGACCCGGAAGCCATCCCCGGGCCCATACCCGAGGAGTGGGATTCGCAGATGTGACGGCACTTCCGGCCCGGCTTCACGTATCAGATCCAGTCCTGCGGGAGTATTGGCAACAGCGGCCCGCGCTGCCCAAAGGAGAATACCTTGCTCCGTGGCATGGAATTCGCATTCCACGAGATATTATTGCGGCGTGCGTGATCGTACCATTGGTTAACGGCCGCCCGAATATCAACCGGACTGCTCACCCCCAGAATATTGGAAAAAATACGCATGCGAAAGTCCTGTGCCGACTCGTGCTCCACCGATATATTCAACTCTCCTTCCGTGTCGAAACCCCTGTCATTGACATTGCATGAACCGACAGTATACCAGGCATCATCGACAATCATGATTTTTGAATGTATATTAATCGGGACGTACACTACCCTGCCACTACTGTTCAAATAGGCTGTCTGAAGAAAGAAAAGCACAAAGTTGGACCGTACCCCGCGCAAAGTCTGGTACGTATCGTGCGTCCAATAGGAACTGAGCGACCCGATGGCAAAGGATGTGGGGTCCGGGTCGATCTCTGAAAGTTGATCGGGCGGACAGACTACCAAAACGATCAGGTTGGGATTGGACCGCATTGCAGTGGCCAATTCCGTGGCAATGGTGGCAGACCGGAAATACTGATCTTCAATATAGATGTAGTGTTCCGCCGCGCGAATCGCGGCAATATAGGTGTCCCTAATTCCCTTTTCGCCTCCCGGGGAGCCCGGGTAATCCGGCATGGTGCGGGACAATTGGGCCGCCATCGGACCGGATGCCGATGGCCTTGGGCGCACGGTAATAGGTCGGGCATGCGAATGGAAATTCACCCTTTCCCGGATACAGTAATGCCAGCGCTCGACAAAATTCTGCACGACATCAAAAACAACCGGCCCCTCGATTTTGGCCATATAATCCCTTCGGGGCAGGTTGGTCAGCGTATGGTCGCGCGTTGTTGGCAACCGCCTCCTGTCGGGCGCATCCATCGAAAATTCCGCCCGCCGAACTTCAATCCCGTTATGGTCGTGCGTATCCCAATCCAATCCCTTCGCATTCATCCCGCCCACAAAAGCAATCTCCTGGTCAATAACAATGAACTTCTGGTGCCAGCTTCCAATCAGCGAGGGATGCTCCTGGTACATGACTTCAAATAACCCGGTGAGGCCTGCCTGCAGGATTTCCCGGTTGGTCAGGAGCGAATGAAGGGCCGATACCGCGGGAATATCCCATAAAAGGATTTTGATTTGCACGCCCTGGCTCCTTTTCCTTTGCAACAGGGTGAATAAGGTGTGGCGACGGCGACGCGACGGGGGACTGAACTGGTCC
Organism: Robiginitalea sp.; assembly: GCA_964226055.1. Lineage (GTDB taxonomy): Bacteria > Bacteroidota > Bacteroidia > Flavobacteriales > Flavobacteriaceae > Robiginitalea. The sequence continues at coordinate 6,602 of CAXQQM010000180.1, forward strand.
GATGTGGGGCGCAGCAATTCCATTTCGGCCTCCATCATCCAGAAGCTAAGCCAAACCGAGCGACTGGCCCGTGAAATAGCATCCGCCACAGAGATCCAGGTGTCTTCTCCGTTTATAAATGGAGTAACACGGTTACCCTCCCTGAAGGCGGGCCCTGTATCGACAAAAAAGTCCGACATATTTTCTAGCTATTATCGGGCAAGACAGCGTCCTCCTGAAGATAGACCAGGTTCGTCGGAACAAGCACATCCCATTCGTCGGCGAGGCAGGGGTAGCCGGAATCGATGTCACAAACAGGCAAATCCTCACCCAGTTCCGTTTCAGTATCCGCCTTGATCTCATCAATGATGGAAATAAACAGTGGATCGTCCAGGGTAGGTGGGGTCCCTCCGAGCCAGATCCGATTGGTTTTCAGGTAGAAAAGGATGGCTTCATTGTAAGACGGGTGAACGGGTACCACCACGCGGGCCGAGCCGGACCGGAGAAAATCGGTAAAGGCGGGGTCGTTGTCTTCCTTGGAAAACGTGTCATCCCAGTCTGCCTTCCGCCCCCAGAAATAGGGGTAGAAAAAGTAGGTCATATTGTTCCACTCAAAGGCCTGTTCAAAAAACTGGGCAATCTGGCCTTCTTTCTTGGCTTCATCAATATTAAACTCCGGGTACCCGAATTCTCCGGAATCTTGCATGGCATTGAAAACCTCATCGTCATACCATTGGGATTGAATCCCCAGGCGTTCAAAATCGTGCGACAGTATCCGTAGGGCAGCTCTGCGCAATTCATCCTGCTCAATAGTCCTGTTGAATGCCGGGTTCCGGCCTTCGATAGCGATTCCTGATTGGATCTGACTTGCAATGACCTGTTCATTGTATGCGGCAAGCTCATTGTGATAGGCATTCATAATGGACTCATAGGTCTTTAGCTGCCACCTTTCGATCCCGTCATCTTTGAGCTCACATTTTACATTTATGCTCACATTGTAATCCGCCCCCCAGCCTGCAACGGATATTGGGATGATTCCCTCGACCCCATGGATGCTGGCATTGCTGAAATCAGTGCCCCCTACATAGACGGAATAATAATCTCCGTCATAGCCCCCGTAATGGGCATAGCCATAAAAATCAACGGCTTTGTATCCATCCGGGACTTTTAATTTTTCGGATGAGGTGCCAAAATGCACGTTCTTATCACCACCAGCACCCGGTGCTTCCGCAAGTGCCATGGATACGCGGACGATTTCGTCCGGATACGGTTCGGCGTCCTGCACATTATACTTTGATATGAAGTCCGTATAATTGGACTTGGTCAGATGGGACGGTTTCAGGGGAGTGCCCCAGATGGTAGGGGCCTCGGGCTTTTTAAGGGTAACACCCTTTTCAGATCGATCCGCCTCCGTATGGATATAAAACGCCGCGGGCTCCGGGATGATGAACTCAAACATCATCCGCTTGCCATAATTGATGACGCGGGCTTTGTAATGCTTGTCAACCCAGCGATAAAGACCGCGGATATGGCCGGCCCCTTCCGAGTTATTCAAACCGTGTTCATTGATCTCCTCGACCCGTTCCAGGGTCCGGATGGTGCGTTCCTCCTTGGATTTTCGCACGAGCTTGGAAACGGATTTGTCAATGACCTCCTTGGCAAAACTGGAAGCGCTCCGGTTGGTTTCAGAAGAAGATTCCCCATAGGAAAAATCCCCGTGGGCGCTGGCCGTGACCACACCATAAGACGCGCTAATATTGAAACCTGCCTTAACCTGCATATCCGTCTCTATGGTTTCCTGGGATTCCTTCTGGAGTTCAAAGCGTTCCGTGGTCTGGAGGTCGCGCTGGGTTTCTTCTATTTGTTCGCTGGTAACCGCAAGCGTTTCTTCACTCTCCGTAATTCGCTTATGGGTCCTGATTTTGGATTCGGATTGCATTACATTTTCAATGTGGGCAACCTCTCCCAGGGTGTATTTCATGAGTTCCTGGCGGACAACCATCAAATCGCCGATGCCCAAGGGCCGGATCCCTCTGGAATACCCGGTTTCCGCCATCGGGATCAAGGGCCTTTTGGGCCTGACCTGAAGCGGCAGGGGTATTTTCTTTTGAATCCAGCGGAATTCGGAGGTTTCAATGATATCGCCCAGAAACATTTTAGGCACTGTTTTCATGAAGTTTTCAACTTCGTTATTCATTTCCCTAGAAATCTCAGCCCGGATCTCGATATCTTCTTTCTCGGTGAGAATTTTTGCATTCCGTTTCAGGTAAGACTTGGTGGTTGTGCCCAGGTTTTTCTGGCCGAAATCGGAAAACACCCAGGGTTCACTTGCCGGGATTATCAATTCCGAAATCATTTTCTTCCGATTGTTGTTGTCGTTGTTGTTGTTCAACCCGACCAATGTGGAGATCCCTTTTCTGAACGAGGCATCTTTTACCTTCTGTTTCCCCAGTCCCTTGAAGGTATCTATGGATTCGGCTGTTACGATTTTTCCGCTTAAGGTGGTTTCCCGCTGTTTCCCGGCCTTATATCCAAGCCCTGTACTTTCCAGATCGGTTTTGATCCGATCCAGATAATTCAACCGGTTGTATACCTCCCTGAGCTGGTCCTTTACTTTTTTCCGCAGCTTGTCAATTTCCTTAGACTGCGAGGTGTCCTTTGTATGTTCAAAATGGTAGGCCTCGGGGATAACCGGCTTAAACTTCTCGAAATTCCTCCGTGATATCGGTGCCGAATTTCCATGTCGTTCCAGGGTGGCCTTCAGGTAGGCTAGGGCTCGCAGCCCATTATAAATATTATCGTAATTGATGGTGCTGACACCCTCCAGGTACGAATGCGCAATCAGGCTATCCCATAGCCTGCTTTCCAGTTCCTTCCGGTCGTCTCCCGCCATATAATCCGCTAGCGGGATGCCCAGGATGGCTTCGGCTTCTTCTTTTACCTTTGAAACCGTATTCTTTCCAAAAGCTGTGTTTACAATTTTTCTGGAATTCCCTGCATCCGGGTTGTATTGATCCGAATCCATGAACTCCCTGGCCAGTTCAATGGCCTTTTTCAGGTTCATCGCATCCCCTTTGAGCTTTTCTCTAAAACCCGAATCGGGAAGTTCAATGGTTACGTAGAAGTCCCGGCTTTTCCGGGTAATCGGACTGGGGGGTCGAAGGGATACAAATTTGAAAATGTCATTACTGGCCATGGCGCTGTGATTTAGAAATTTCAGGAATTAAGCTATTGGTAATCCATTGAAATCCCATCTCCGAATGTGTGAACTGACTTGAAATCTGTGTGGATAGATGACCTACTCCTACTTTGGTTGAAGATTTTTCCTTCCAATGGTTTCACTACCGGACATCACATAAAATACATTGATCCGGGAGAGCCTGGACGAATAAAATGATTAATTTACCTTGCCTCATCAGCCAGACAAATGCTAACAGAAATCCATCCGAAACTACCCATGCGTAACAAAAACGTTACGCGTGATTTTTACGCCAGCCAGCTGGGATTTAAGGAGTTTGGATCTGCCGACTTTGACGGTTACCTGATGATGGAATACGACAGGATCCAAATTCATTTTTTTGAATTCCGCGCGCTCGACCCAAAAAAGAATTACGGGCAGGTTTATATCAGAACCCGAAACATTGACGAATTCTATCGAAAATTGGTGGATAACAAAACGAAAATTCACCCGAATGGCAGGTTGGAAACCAAGGTCTGGGGGCAAAAGGAGTTTTCAATACTCGACCCGGACAACAACTTGTTGACTTTTGGACAAGGGATTTGAACATCCCGATAGGTTCGCCGCCCGCTACCCAAACCTGATGAACCTTCCGTTCGAGCCGCGCTTTTAACTTTACCTGCCATGCAAAGGGAAGCCCTGTGAGTGGCAAAAGGAAAAAATATGGTGCAATGTTGTACCAAATGAAAAAAGCCGGCCCCCGAAGAAGCCGGCATCTCCCGTGTGCAGGCGGAGAGACTCGAACTCACACACCTTGCGGCACTAGATCCTAAATCTAGCGTGTCTACCAATTCCACCACGCCTGCAATTCCCTGCCCAAAGGGCAAAAGGTCTGCAAATATAAATCAAATTTCGAATTGCCCGCCCATCTTCAGGGCATCTTTGGCACGGGTAGCCCTTGCCTCACTTGGTAGTCATCGTTTCCACGCCCTTCCAATCGTCCCCGAGGTCCTGGGTGATCAGGTGGGCGGAACGATTCAGGAATAATTTAGCCGGCAGGTCGTTTTCATGCATCTTGAAGATTCTCTGGAAGGTGACAGCGGCCATGGCAAAATCGCGGTTGAAATAATGGTCCATGGCCTCATCAAAGGTCGGCAGGTGCTGGATTTTGTGGGCCCTTAAATCCTCCGCATCCCCGTCAATGCATTCATAGAGGTCAATGGGTTTGTTCTTTCCCTTGAGCTGGACCTGGCCGAGATAGCGGAAATCAAAGGCCCCGGGATCGGTGAGGTTTTCCCGGCATTCCTCCGTGAGCAGGATGGAGGCCCCATAGTGCTTTGAAAGCCCCTCAATACGGGCGGCCGTGTTTACCGTGTCCGAGATGATGGCCGCATCCAGGCGCTCGCTGTCGCCGGTGATACCCATAATCAGTTTGCCGTTCTGCATCCCCACGCCCACCTGGACAGGCAACCGCTTTTTTGCGGCCCGTTCCGCATTGTATTCACGCAACAATTCCTGCATCTGTACCGAGGCATTCAGCGCGCCCTGGGCACCTTCCGGGAAAAGGGCCATAAACCCGTCGCCCAGGTATTGCATGATAAAGCCCCCATTTCTACGGATGATTGGCCCCATCCGGTTGTTAAACCCATTGACGAACAAAAAGTTGTCCCTTGGGCTGATGGATTCGGACAGGGTCGTAAAACCGCGGATATCGGCAAATACGACCGTAACCTCCCGCTCTACCAGGTCGCCGAGCTCCACCTCGGTAATCCGCACTTTTCCCAGGGATTTGATGAACTCGGAGGGGACGAATTTCTGGCTGGCATCGTGGACTTTTCGGATGGCTTCTTCCCGTTCCTTGACTTCTGCAAGCCCTTTCTGGTACAGGTGGGCACTTTCGATTGCCGTGGCCGACTGCAGCGTAATGGTGGTGAGCAGCTTGAGTTCCGCGGCCGTGTATTCCACGGCATCCTCATGGCCGAGGATCACCATGCCGAGCGTGCGGTGCTTGACCTTGAGCGGGGCGTACATCACCGCCTTCAGGTGGCTCAGGGCCGGATTGGCCGCCACGCGCGAACCCGGGACAATGGCCGACGTCCCCCGACGGATCAACTCCTTGAGAAGTTCTTCCTGGTTCTGGACAAAGGAGCTCCTTTTGGGGTTTTCCCCGAAATCCGCCACTTCAATGACCCGGTCCTGCTCGGGGTCGTACATCAAAAACAGGCCGTGGGTGGTGTCGATGATCTGGGCCGCCTCCTGCAGGGTAACTTGTGCAATCGATTCCGCATCGATCTTTTCCGAGATCATTTCACTGAGCCCGTAGATCATGTTGATCTCGCGATACAGCCCGAGTACTTCCTTCCCGATTTTCTTCTTTTCCCATTCCTTGAGGAAAAGGGCTTTAAGCGTTTCCATAACCGGTCCGGCATTCTCATCCGCAGAATAGAAGGTCCCGAGGACTTCCCCGTTGTTTTCCATGGGTATCGCCCGGGAGGCATCGTCCCGCTGCCCCCAGAGCACCTGCCCCTGCCCGTCCTCAAAACAAAAGGTGACGCCCAGTTTATCACAGAGGTCCTCCAGGAGGTTCCGGGTGGTGGCGTCCCGTTTGAGGACCTGGCGAAGTGCCTTTTGGGAGGTGGAGAGTTTCATGGGGCGTTGCGGTTTATTTCATCAGGATTTCCTCCGCAATCTCAAACATCTCGTCCGGGTCGAATGGCTTGGTCATGTATTTGTCCGCACCCATATCCAGGCCTTTCTGCCTGTCTACTTCCTGGCCCTTGGCCGTGAGTAAAATGATATAGGTATCGGTGAGCTTTAGTTCTTTTTTGACGCGCTGACAGACCTCCATCCCGTTCATCTTCGGCATCATCACATCCAGGAAGACCAAGTCGGGCTTCTCCTTCTGGATAATGCTGAGGGCCGCTTCGCCGTTGTCCGCAAACAGCAGCTGGACGCCTTCGTCCTCCAGGTCTTCCAGGGTTTGTTCGATCAGCATCCGTATATGGGCTTCGTCGTCGACAATCAATAATTTTTTATTCATATGCGCAGTGGGTTTTTAATTCCGGGGTTACTGGTACACAAAAAACATCACGTTTTCCATCCCCGCTTTGAGTTTTAGTTCTTTCAGGCTTTTTTCGTCCCCGTTCCGGATGGATTTCAGCATGATGATGTCCGGCTTGACTTCGAAAGCCATGTCCATGAGGCTGTCCGGATTGGCTTCCATTACCTTATACCCCCGGGCCGAAAGCATATCGCTCAGGGATCTGACGGTAGAAGTGTCCTCGTCAACCACCAGGACCCGTTTATGGGACACCCCCTGTTCCAGGAGTTCGTCCACCTCGTGGAACAGCTTCTCCGTATCGATGGGTTTGGTCAGGTAGCGATCCACCCCAATACGCAGCCCGCGCTCCTTGTCCTGGACAATCGACAGGATGATAATCGGAATATCCATGGTTGCGGGGTCGTTTTTGAGCACGGCAGCTACATCGAATCCGTTGATTTCGGGCATCATCACATCCAGGATAATCAGGTCGGGCTTGCTGATGCGAACCATGTCCAGGGCAGCCTTGCCGTTGGCGGCCTCTTTGACCTGGTACCCCGCATCGGAAAGCTCCTGCCGGAGCAGTGAACGGATCGGGGTATCGTCGTCTACCACCAGGATGGTGGCGGATTCCTGGGACTTTACCTGGGAGGAGTGCTTGATTTGCTTCTTGAGGCTCTTGAGGATCCGCTCCAGCTGGATGGGTTGGTCGCTGCCCTCCCCCATCATCGGGATAGAGAAAAAGAAGGTGCTGCCCACCCCGGGTTCGCTTTTCATCCAGATGATCCCGCCGTGGTGTTCGATGATTTCCCTGCAAATGGGCAGGCCCAGGCCGGTACCCTGCGGCTTGTCGGTGAGGGTGTCACCCGCCTGGCGGAACCGTTCGAATATCTTGTGCTTGTCCTCTTCCGCAATGCCGATCCCCGTGTCCTGGACCTCGACGATCAGCTGGTTCTTCTCCCGGTAGGCATCGATGGTCACCGAGCCTTTTTTGGTAAATTTTACCGCGTTCGAAAGCAGGTTGATCACTACCTGTATGAGTTTGTCCTCATCCCCGTTTATAAGCGGCAGGTCGTCCGGAACGTTCCTTTTGAGTTGCAGTTTTTTCTCCTCGAACAGCGATGAGGTAGCCGACACAGCCCGGCCGATCACGTCCTGCAGGAAGATGGGTTTCATGTTCCAGTCCATCCGCCCCGATTCGATCTTGGCCAAATCCAGTACATCGTTGATCAGCGTGGTCAGGCGCTCCCCTTCGGAAACCACCACATCCAGGTTTTCGCTCACCTGTTTCATGGTGCGCTTGATCTTCTGGTCGTCTACCGTGACTGCCGGGAAGATTTTCTCGGTCAACCGCTTGCGGATGATCTTTGCAAAGCCGAGGACCGATGTCAGGGGCGTTCGCAGTTCGTGGCTAACGGTGGAGAGGAAGGCACTCTTGGCCTCGTTGGCATCCTCCGCCCGGGCCTTGGCTTCCCTGGCCTGTTCATACAGGTCCGCATTGTGCAGGGCCACGCCCACGTTGATGGCGATGGTGGTCAGCAATTTTTTGTCCTCCTGGGTAAAGCGGCTCGCCTGCTTGGTGCTCTGCACGCTCAACACCCCGATGATCTTGTCCTCAACGGGAATCGGCACCCCCAGGTAGGAGATGGCCTGTTTCCCGGTCTGTTTGATCCCGTGTTTGTTGTACTCCGCCATGATATCCGTATCCCGATTGATCAGCAACGGCTCCCCGCTCTGGATAATCCGGGAAGTGAGGCCTTCCCCGAGTTGCATGGGCGGCATTTCGTCCCCGTCCTGGTAAACGAAATTGATCACATTGGTCTCCTCGTCCAGGATGGCCAGGTAGGTGATGTCCGAATTGAACACGTCTTTCATCTTTTTCCCGACCAACTGGATGAGCGCGTTGAGTTCCAGCTTGTCGTTCAGGGCCTGGGTAACCGAATTTACGGTGGCCAGTTCATTGAGGCGTTGCTGCACTTCCCGGGTACGCTCCTCCACCCGGTCTTCCAGCACTTTCTGCTGGTTCAGCAGGATGCCGGTACGGGCCTTGACCGCCATCCAGATAATTGCCAGGAACCCGATCAGGTAGAGCGCATAGGCCCACCAGGAACGGAACCAGGGGTAATCGATACTAAAGGGAACGGAGGCTTCTTCGGAAATATCCCCATATACGTTTTGCGCCCGCACTTTGAAAGTATAACTGCCCGGGGGCAGGTTGATATATTCCCGGGAGGTCTGGGCTGTCCAATCGGACCAGTCGTCGTCCAGGCCGGTCAGCCAGGTACTGTATTTCATATCCTTTTGTCCGATAAACAGGGGCGCGGCATACCCGAAGGTCATCGAATTGTTTTCATAGTCGATCTCCAAGTCTGCGGGGTAGGTGGTATTGCCGGCGTATAGCAGGGAATCCCCTGACATAGTGATACTCCGGACGTTTACCTGGAATTCAGGGATGCTCGGCTTATCCAATTGCCCCTGGTAGCGGATCACGCCGCCAGGCCCGGAAAACCAGACTACCCAGTTGCCTTCGGCGTCGGGTTCTTCGGGGTAAATTGTAAAAATGCGATTATTCTTGAGTTCCCGGAATGTATCGGTGTTTACCGAAATTTTCCCATCCGCCTTTTTTTCGGCAATCATGATGCCCGCCCCGCTATTAAACCAGTGTTTTCCATCTTCACTGGTGAAACCCTGCGAACCCGGCCGGTCCCAATCGATATACTCCTCAAAAAAGAATTCCTTTTCCTCGAAACGGTCCGTGGATGCATTGTACCCAAAGGTTGCTTCAACCTCCCCGGAGAAAATCACTTTTTCGTCAAAGATTTCGTAGAGCCCCAGGCCGGAATCCGGCAGGCCCTGTTCCGGTCCATAGTAAATCAATTCAGAGGTGTCCAGGTTCATTGCCCCGTTTGATATATCCGGGATGACTTTCAGCACTTCCCCGTCGGAAGTTGTATCCAGCCAGAGAGAACCATCCGGCTCCTCGATGATATTCCCCGTTCCCGCTATGAATTTGGTGGTGGTAGATTCCTCTTCAAGTTGCCGGGTGGTTTCATTGTAGAAAAAAGTTTTCAATCCCGTATTATAGGTTACAAAAATGCGGTTGGGGTCAAAAGTGCTTTGCCATAAATACTGAGCCCTGAAATCGTAATTCTGATCACGTCGAACGTCCCTGAAATTCGTTCCGACGATTTCAATAAGCCCCATTCCATTGGTAGCGACATACAAGCGGTCCCGAAATTTTAAAAAATTGCCCCCCTGCCCGTAGGTCCCCTCAATGGGGCGAACCGTCATGTCCGATTCGTCAAGGTAAAAGATTCCCCCGTTGCTGCTCATGTACAGGACACCCTGATGCCGGACAACCTCAAAAACCGTGGTATTGATCCCCATATTGGAATCCAGGGTGGTAAAACTACTGTTCAGGTTGACGTTGGAGATCCCATTGAAAAGCGGAAGCCAGAGTACCCCCCGGGAATCCAGGTACAGGTTTAGTACACTTCCCTCCTGGAGTCCGGTTTCCGATGTGTATTTTTGGAGAAGCTCACCCTCGTGACTAAGGAGATAGGCACCGACATTGTTGGAGTTGATGACGAAACGGCCGTCGTCCAGGGCCAGGCCGGGCAAATAGATTTCCCCATCCATGATGTCGTCAATCTCTGTTTTAAACGGCGTAAAATCCTTCCCGTCATACAGAAAAAACCCCTGGGTCCGCGTCCCGAGGAGGATGCGCTCATCGTCGTATTTGAGAATGGAATAGATGCGCTCCCCGGCAAACTTTTCCCCGTTGGGTAGCAATTCGAATTCGTCCTGGTCATTCAACACGGAGAGTCCGACGTCCCAAATGCGAATGTAGTAGGTGTCATCTACAATCGCACTCACGTGCAGCCTGTGCTCAGACACCAGAACCTTCATCCGGGTGCCATCCCAAATAAATACCTTGTATTCTGTCCAGAAATAAATCCGGCCCTTGAAAGAATCCACAAACCAAACATCTTCGAAGGCCTGATGCTCTTCCGGGAGCTGTTCCACCATGGAAACATACTCGTAGGTTCCATTTTCGGTAGCGCTGATATAACCCAAGGAACCGGTACCGCCCACATAAATAGTACCGTCTTCGCCCTTGGCCAGACTGCGACAGCCGGATTCCGTTTCAATACCTTTCCAATTTACCCCGTCGTATTGCAGGAGCTGGAATTGGTTGGCAAAATACATATTGCCCTGGTCGTCCTCGAGGGCCCACCAGTTTACCGGGGCCCCCTGATAGTCCTGGTAGTTGTAATTGTTGATCATTGGCCGCCCGATCTGTTCCTGGGCGGTAAGGGAATGGCTACAAAATAGAATCAGGGCGGCGAGGCACAACCAGAAGTTGGTGCAGGCCGAAAGCAGTGGTTTGCGCATGATGGGTCGGTTATAGAAGCAGGTCGCTCAGGGGGAGGCCCTAGAAAAATACGAAAAAGTCCGGTATGACGGTCAATTTCCTCCTGCATTTAAGAAACTTCTTTTTCGTATGTTTGGATTTCGTCAAACAATATCCCATGCCCTCACCAGGTTCGTATATAGCCGCGCACAAGGATCGATTTGTGCAGGAACTCCTCCAACTACTCCGCCTCCCCTCCATCAGCGCCGACCCGGCATTTTCCCAGGATGTCCTGGAAACCGCCGGTGCCGTAGCCCAGGCATTGGTACACGCCGGGTGCGACAGCGTGGAGGTGTGTGATACCGAAGGCTATCCCATTGTTTACGGCGAGAAAATCCTGGACCCGGGGTTACCCACGGTACTGGTCTATGGTCACTACGACGTTCAGCCGCCGGACCCGGTAGACTTGTGGGACTCGCCTCCCTTTGAGCCGGTGATCCGGGAGACCGAGCTCCATCCGGAGGGTGCCATCTACGCCCGCGGGGCCTGTGATGACAAGGGACAGTTTTATATGCACGTAAAGGCCCTGGAATACATGATCCGGGAAAATAAGCTCCCCTGCAACGTCAAGTTTATGGTCGAAGGGGAAGAAGAAGTGGGGAGCGTAAGCCTCGGGGAATTCCTGAAGGCCAACCGGGAAAAGCTCTCCAACGACATCATCCTGATTTCCGATACGGGAATGATTGCCAGGGATATCCCGTCCATTACCACGGGGCTTCGGGGCCTGTCCTATGTGGAAGTCGAAGTGACGGGGCCCAACCGGGACCTGCATTCGGGCCTGTACGGCGGGGCGGTTGCCAACCCGATCAATGTGCTGGCACAAATGGTCGCCTCCCTCCACGATAAAAACAACCGGATCACCATCCCGGGGTTCTACGACAACGTAGTGGAACTCAGCCGGGAGGAACGCGAGCTGATGGCCGAGGCGCCCTTTGACCTGGAGGCGTATAAAAAAGCCCTGGACATCGATGCGGTATTTGGGGAGGCCGGCTATGTGACGAACGAACGCAACGCCATCCGGCCCACCCTGGACGTCAATGGGATTTGGGGCGGGTATATCGGGGAAGGCGCCAAAACGGTTATTCCCTCCAAGGCATACGCAAAGATCTCTATGCGATTGGTCCCCAACCAGGACTGGCAAAAAATCATGGACTTGTTCACCGCGCATTTTGAGAAAATCGCCCCCGAGGGGGTACGGGTAACCGTCAAGCCCCACCACGGGGGGCAGGCGTATGTAACCCCCATCGACCACATCGGGTACCGGGCCGCTAGTAAAGCCTATGAGGCAACATTCGGAAAAACGCCGGTCCCCCAACGCGGTGGTGGAAGTATCCCCATTGTCTCCCTGTTCGAACAGGAACTGGGAAGCAAAATCATCCTGATGGGGTTTGGCCTGGACAGCGATGCCATCCACTCCCCCAACGAACACTTCGGGATCTGGAATTACCTGAAGGGCATCGAAACCATCCCGTACTTCTATAAATACTTTACCGAGATGTGGGAGGGGTAGCGGGCTGCTCCCGGAACCCGCATGCGCCTGATCCCTGATGCAGGACCGCAGAAAAAGTTTTAAACTACATTTGTAGAATTACAATTTTTGTTCTATGTTTGTAGAAGAAAACTATCTGCCATGAAACTGTCCCGTACCGAAGAAGCCCTGATGAACCTGCTCTGGGAACAAAAACAGGCCTACCTGAAAGACCTGGTAGATGCCTATCCGGATCCCAAACCGGCCCCCACAACAGTAGCCACCCTACTTAAGCGGATGGCGGAAAAAGGATATGTGGCATACCGGACCCATGGCCGCTCCCGGGAGTATTACCCAACCGTGAGCAAGAAAACATACTTTGCCGGCCACTTCAACAAGCTCATCGCCAATTTTTTCAATGACAGTACCGCCCAGTTTGCCTCGTTTTTTACCCGGGAAGCCGACCTGAGCCGGGAACAGCTCGAGGAGCTGAAATCCCTCATTGAGGAAGAAATCAAAAAGAAGTAGCCATGGCCACCTACCTGCTGAAGAGTACTGCCTGCCTACTGGTGTTTTACCTGTTCTACCATTTTGTGCTGGAACGGCAGACCAATCACAGCTTCAAGCGTTATTACCTCCTGGCCAGCTTGGTGGCAGGCCTGATGATCCCGGTCATTCCCATGGTCCGGACCGTTGCCCTGCTCCCGCCCACATTCGTTAACTGGGTGGCTGAAGCCGGGGGGTCAGAAAACCTTTCGGGGCCTGGCGCGTGGAAGGCAACCGCGCCTGCCATCAGCTGGGTAGGCTACCTCCTTGGCGGGTCCCTCTTCGGCATGGCGTTTGTCCGCAACCTCATCCGCCTGGTGCGAAAAACCCGCAAAAACCCGAAACTATCCGGCCCGGACCACACCAAAGTCCTCCTGAGCCGCAACGAACCGCCACACACCTTTTTCCGGTACCTTTTCCTGTTTGGCCCCGCCTACCAGCGCGGAGAAATCCCGGACGGGATACTGGCCCATGAGGCAGCGCATATCCGCCAGCGGCACAGCCTGGACCTGTTGTTTATGGAGTTGGCCTGCCTGGTCTTCTGGTTCCATCCGGTCATCTGGCTTTACCGCCGCGCAGTGCGCCTGAACCACGAGTTCCTGGCCGACCGGGAAGTCCTCCGCTCCGGGCATTCCCCAAAAGATTACCAGCACCTCTTGCTGGCTATCACTCATTCATCGAATCAGCCGGCATGCACCCATGCCTTTCATTATTCATCCATCAAAAAACGAATCATCGTCATGAAAAATTCCACTTCACACAGCCGTAAATGGCTCACCTGCCTGGTCCTGCTCCCACTCAGCGCCCTGTTGTTCTACAGCTTCAGCGACCGGAAAACCGAATACCTGCCTGCCGGGGACATCCTGGAAATTCCCCCGCCCGATACTTCCTTCCCGGAATTGCGGGGTGACGACACTGCGGAGGTGCCGGGCGTCTCCACCCTTTCCGGCGAACCGCGCAGTATTCAGAAAGGGGCTACCCGCCAGGAAATGCGGGAATACGAGCGGCTGGCCCGTAAATACAACGAAATGCTCCAGGGGGACGACATCCATATTATCGGGGATGAGGTGTCCCTGATGAAAAGGATCTATGCCAAAATGAGTGACAAACAACGGGCGGATACCGAACCCTTCCCGGATCTCCCCCCGCCCCCGCCGGCCCCGGACCCGCATCCTGCACCGGCACCCCAAAGCGCCAGGAGCCCGCAACCCGCGCAACCCGCTCATCCCCCGCAACCGGCCCAGCCAGCAAAACCCCGGGCCGGAGAGCAACAGGAAATACGGGAAGTCCCGCCTCCCCCTCCTGCACCTTCGGCCCGCAGCTCCCGGCCCGGAGCTACACCTCCCCCGCCCCCTCCTCCGCCGGACCCCGAAGAGCACTTGCGGGAACTGGCCTCGCAGGGAGCCGACTTCTTCTACCGCAACCAAGCCATTCCTTCCGAAAAAGCCCTTGAATTATTCCGGGCCGGGGAGGTTAATCGGATCCAGGTGCGCAATTCCGATGGGGGGACCCCCCAGGTTCACCTGGCGGACTGACATACGGGTCGGATGGGGAAACGGATCCCCGCATTGTTAAATTCCTCCAAAACGGGCACCAAAAAGCCGGCAAGCTGCGTTCTTGTGTACATACCAAACCCTGAACACTGATATGATACGCAGCTTCTTCATTATTTGCTCCGGGGCAGACCGGGAATTACTCGGTACCTGCTCCCAGGGGGAACAGAACAAATACGCCGGGATCGGCGCCACCATTTTTTTCACCGCCTTAATGGCTTTTCTGGCAGCCGGCTATGCGCTGTATACGGTTTTTGATTCCGTTTGGGCAGCCATCCCGTTTGGCCTGGTCTGGGGCCTGCTCATCTTCAACCTGGACCGCTACATCGTCTCGACCATGCGGAAGCGGGACCATTTTGGGAAGGAACTCCTGCAGGCCAGCCCGCGGATTGTCCTGGCGGTGATCATCGCCGTGGTTATTTCCAAGCCCCTGGAATTGAAAATTTTCGAAAAGGAAATCAACCAGGTCCTTTTGGAGCGAAAAAATGACCTGACCCTGGCCAACCAGGAGCAGATCGCCCAGCAGTACAACCCGGCCATCGCCGAAAAGCAGGCGGAAATCGCCGGTCTGAAACAGGAAATCGCAGACAAGGAAGCCGCCACGGATGCGTTGTACAACACCTACATCGCCGAGGCCGAAGGACGGGAAGGGACGCTATTGGTGGGAAAAGGGCCCGTATATGCGGAAAAGCGTGAAAAACACGATGCCTCCCTGGCCGAACTGGCGGACCTTCGGGAGGGGAATACGGCCAAAATAGCAGCCATCGAATCGGAAATCGCAGCCCTGGAGAGCGGATACGCCCAGGCGGTGGAAGGCTCCCAACCCGTCATTGACGGGTTTGACGGGCTGATGGCTCGGATCGACGCCCTGGGGGAACTCCCCTGGTTTCCTTCCTTTTTTATATTCCTGCTTTTCCTGTCCATCGAAACGGCACCCATCCTGGTAAAACTGATGACCCCGAAAGGGCCCTACGACATGAAGCTCGAGGATGAGGAAACCACCGTTTCCGCCTGGGTAAAACAAAAAGTGGACCAGCGCTTTAAACTGGCCGATACGGACCGGCTGCTCAACGAGCGTATCTACGGGGAAATCGCCGATGAGGAGGCTGTGTACGCCTACAAAAAGGAAAAGGCCGAGCAACTCCTGCGGTTGCAGGCCGATAAGTTCCACGAATTGCAGTCCAGGCATCTATAAAGCCCCGGCCCGAAACGGCCCACACGAATCTCCAATTCACAAAGGCTGCTTGCCCTCAGGGTCCTCCACAATTCCCATCTTCCTGAGCAGGAAGGAGGCATTCATGGAGTGGCATACCCCGGGCTTCAGCCGGTAGTCAAAGTACAGTTCGCCCTGCCGGATTTCCGCATCAAAATGCCAGTTGGCCACCCGGGGTTCCGTTTCCGCCACCTGGCAAAGGCTCAGGTCGTGGGTGGCGATGACCCCGGTTGCACCACTGCGGACCAGGCGTTTGAGAAAAAGGCGGGAACCTTCTGCCTTGTCCGTGCTGTTGGTCCCTTTCAGGATTTCATCCAATACCACAAAACAGGCCCGCTCCTCCAGGGTGGAAATCAAAAACTGCAATCGTTTGAGTTCCGCAAAGAAATAGGATTCGCTCCGTGCCAGGGAATCGGAAGTGCGCATACTGCTAATCAGCGGGATGGGCGTATAGCTGAAAGAAGTTGCACAGACGGGCAAACCGCAATTTGCCATCACCAGGGAAAGGGAAAGCGTCCTTAAAAACGTACTCTTCCCCGCCATATTGGCCCCGGTTATTACAAAGAACCCACCTTCCCAGATTTCAAAATCATTCGCCACACGGTTTGCGGTGGGCAATAGCGGGTGGGCCAGGCCGCTGGCGGCAACGACAATCGGGTGGTCGGCGTTTTCTGTGCCGGAGGGTTCCTGCGGCTCCATATCATTATCCGCGGTAACTTCCAGCCCCGGATACGCGTAATCCGGGTGGTTGAAGGCAAAGTTGCCCAGGCTGCACCAGGCATCCAGCGCGGCTATGCTGCCAAACCATTGGCGCACGTGTCTGCCATGTGAGGTGATCCAGGCTTCCACGGCCCGTGACTGAAGCAGGTCCCAGAGTAAAAAACCGTTCCCCAGCAAGGCCACCAGGAGGTTGTTCCGCTGGTCCAGGGCCGCCAGGTGGCGGGAAAATCGTTTTAACAGGACCGATACGGCCTTCCCGTCCTTCCGGAGCTTTTCTTGTTCCCCACAAAGCATTTCGCTTGAAAAATCCCGATCTTCCACGTGTGCAACCAACCGGGCATATCCTTCAAATACATCCTGTACCTGTGAGGCATCGGCTGCCAACTTCCCGACGCGTTTTGCATAGTACCCCGCGATTACCAGCCCCGAGAGGAATACCCCTCCAACCGCCCAGGGCGTCACCCATCCCGCCAGAAATGCGCCAAGCAGACCCAGGGATACCAGGCCAAAAAGGTAGGGGGCATAGCGGTAGGCAGGCCGGGTAAAGGGACGGTATCCTTCCAGCCAGGCCAGCGCGGAATGGACGGTGGCACCCTTGTCAGAAATTCGCGCCACTGCGTAAAATTCCTGCCGCCATTCCACCTGTGGCATCAGTTCCCGTATGGCTTCCTGCTTTCCCCTGACCGACCCGGCATCATTGGCGGTCAGCCATGCGGCCAAACGTTCGGCCCCAGGTTCCAGGCCGCAGCGGTTGGCATACTGAAAAAAGGACCCGGGCCCGAATAGTTCCAGGTCCTCGCTGTAGGCATGCCCCGGATCCCGGAACCGGGCACCCTCGGGGAGGTGTTCAAAATCCAGGTCCAGTACCCGGATTTCGGTTTCATTCAGCCGTATAAGTTCGTCGAGTTTTTGTTTCCGGTACTTCAGGTCTTCGTACCGGCCCACCAGCCAGCCGAATATGACCAGCAGCACGAGTGATATAATGGCATATGACCCATGCGAGGCGGCTGCCAGGTAGAGGGCGCCACCCGCCCCCAAAAACAGCAATACGCGGAACAGGGCCGTGAGGCGCAACCGCCGGGAAATTACCTCGCGCTCCTCCCCAAGTGTTACCAGCCGGGCCGCGTATGCCTCACGGGGGGCCGTCATGGCAGGGCCTCCCATTCCTTCCGGGCCTTCGCGGGAAGCGATGCAACAATCAACTCGTAGGAATGGTCGATGAGTTCCCGGAGCAGGTCTGCGGGGACCCCCTGTAACATCACGGTATTCCAATGGTCTTTGTTCATGTGGTACCCCGGCAGGATGCGTCCGTCGTATTCCTCCCGAAGCTCCGGGATGCGTTCGGGATCGGCCTTCAGGTTGGCCTGGGGCGGGAGCCGCTCCAGGCTGGTCAGGGCAAACATCTTCCCCATGACCTTGAAGACCAGTACGTCCTGCCCGAACGGAAAACCTTCGGTAACACCCTTTTTGGCCAGGCAATATTCCCGGAATTCCTCTATGTGCATCCCCCGGACTACTAATCGTTCATCGGGATCCCCGTAGAATCGTATACGATGACCTTTTTCCAGAGGTGCTCGGACTCGGAAATAAAATCCAGGTGCGGCTGTTCCGCCTGGTAGGCGGCCTGGGCCTCGGCGGATTCGAAGGTGACAATCAGCGAATAGGTAAATGACCCGTCCACCACATCCCGGCTCGCCCGGGGCGGCGTGCCGATAAAATTCGTTTTGGCGAAGGCCGATCGGGTTAGGAACTTCTTCAGGGATGCCTCAAATGCCTGGCGGTCTTCCTGCCTGTCCGGGTTGTACAGCCAGAAATAGACCGTATGGGCAAAAGCAGGGTCAAAAGTCTTCATGTCGGTGTCGTTTTGGGCGGACAGCACGCCCGGCAAGAGTAGCAGGGCGGCCCCGGTGATAAAGAGCATTTTTCTGATGTTCATTTATGTATGGTTTTATTCAGGTATCCTTTTGGTCGTTCCCGGAAGTAAACACCCGGGGGAGCATCCGGGGATCCACCCCGAGCTCCAATGCTTCAAAGTTAAGCTTCCAGCCGATGGTTTCCACAATTTTTTCCATCAGGAGGATGGCTTCGATCGCTTCGTGCCGGGCGGACTCCATCAGACCGCTTTCCGGTATCTTTTCGCGGATATGCGCTTTGGCCTCCCGGTTGAGGGCCGTCATATCCTCAGGCGTGAATGCGTTGAAGATCCCGTTCCGGATATCGTAAAATTCCAATTCCGGTTCGATGGAGAGGATCTCGGGCTGCGGGAAGTGTTTTAAAAAAACGGTTTTGCGTTTCGGGTCGGAGGTAATCTCCAGCTTTTTGAAATCGTATCCGATATGCGCTTTGGCATTCACCACGATCAGTGCCTTTTTCTTGCTGCTGAACAAGTTTCCGAAATGTTCCCGCCGGTTTTCATACCGGTAGATTTCGGCAAAATCCCCTTCAACTGAAATGAGCTTGCAGACCGAGCGGATTTTCTCCAGGATCACGGTAGACTGGTGCTCGGTCTGGTCTTTCCGCCTTTTCTTCGTAAAAAGAGTGTAAAACCAGTACATGATCATGGCCCCCAACAGGAGCCCCAGGAATAATTCAAGCATGCCGTTTCGCGTTTTTTCCGATTTCCCCCAGGTGGGTGTACTGAAACCCCCACCAGGTAAAAGGCAATTGGGCGAAGAGGAGGATGCCTCCCCCGAAGAGCAATAGTTCCTCGAGTTGTAATACGCGCTTCATAATTCTTTAAGTTTAAAAAGCATTGGGCGGCTGGGGCTTGCATCGTTTTCGATGGCCGCCATCTGCAGATTGAGCAGGTACCGGCCGTCCGCCAGGGAGTCGGGCACAAAGATAAGCTCCGTAATGGTAGCCGCCGGGCGCGGGTTCCCGGGCAGGCCCCAGAAGGCTGTATGGGCAGCCAGCGCCCCACCGTCCTCCTCCGGGTCCACGGAAGGCAGGTCGATGAGCAGGTGCAGCACCTCTTCCCGGCATAACCAGGCAGCCGCCTCCGGGGCCAGGCAGGGCGGGTTGGACCCCGACCAGGTCCGGCCTCTTTTGGAAGGCGGGTTCGGGTAGGTACGAATCACCACCGCCTCGCAAGATGGCTTCCCCAGGGCTTCCTGCAATTGGCTCAGCGAGATG
This sequence comes from Robiginitalea sp., assembly GCA_964226055.1. Taxonomy (GTDB): domain Bacteria; phylum Bacteroidota; class Bacteroidia; order Flavobacteriales; family Flavobacteriaceae; genus Robiginitalea. The sequence continues at coordinate 25,845 of CAXQQM010000180.1, forward strand.
TGGGCACCACTCCCCGCCGGTTCGGGTTCAATACTTACCAGGCGCGCCTCCAACCAGGGCGCGGGGGGGATCGTATTCACCGAATAGGCCTGCTCCGTGATATGGCCCATGCACTCGGTATGGGTCCCATGGGCGTGGGGATTGAATGTGATGTCATAAAAATTCACGGATGCCCCGGTGGCGACACTTCCCGTGAATCCGGGTTGGCCATGGGGCTCCAGGGTTGCCCCGGGGATGCCCCAGGCGGTTATCCCATTGGCGCTTACAGGGATGGACAGGTCGGTCGGGGAACTCAGGTCGGCCAGGTAGGTGGTACCATTCTTTTCAAGTCGGGTCTGCATGGTGCTAGGAAATCACTTTAAATTAATCATAAATAAATCACTGGCAATCCCGTCCACCAGAAATTTGCCGGCTTCCGTGGCTACCAGGTGGCCCGACCGGGATGCCAGCAAGCCATTTTCCAGGTAGGGGGCGGCCTGGTTGCGGAGGTATTCGGCATAGCGCGGCCCGAATTCACTGCCCACGCGGTTCTCGGAGACTCCCCATTGGGTCCGTAGGCCGGTCATTACGGCTTCGTTGTACCGATCGCGGGTGCTGAGTTGCTCCGTCTCCCAATACGTTTTTCCTTCCGGTACGGCCCGGAGGTATTTGAGGTTGGAGGCCACATTCCAGCGGCGGCTTCCCCCGTCGAAGGAATGGGCGGAAGGCCCTATCCCCACGTAGGACTTCCCCTGCCAGTAAGCGGTGTTATTCCGGGAGTGGTACCCGGGTTTCCCGAAATTCGAGATCTCGTAATGGTCGTACCCGGCCTGCTGCAACGTTTCCACCAGGTGGGAGAAATCTTCCCGGGCACGGTGGTCATCCACCCCGGGGGTCACCCCTTTTTCGATGAAACGGGCCAGGGCGGTGTCGGGTTCCACCGTAAGCGCATAGGCAGAGATATGCGGGGGGTCAAAACCCAGGGCGGTTTCCAGGGTGTGCTTCCAGTCATCCGGGCGGCTGCCCGGAATGCCGTAGATCAGGTCGATGGAGTAATTCGAAAACCGGTCGGCCGTGTGCTCCAGGCATTCTAGGGCTTCCCTGGCCGAGTGGGCCCGGTTCATCCAACGCAGTTCGGTTTCGTGGAAGCTCTGGATTCCGATGCTCAAGCGGTTCACCGGGCTTTCGGCCAGTTCTTCCAACCGGCTGGGCGGCAAATCGTCCGGGTTGGCTTCCAGGGTGACCTCGGCATCCGCAGCCAGGCCAAAACACGCAGCGGCCCGGTCAATCAACTGGCGGATCTCCCCCCCGCTCAGCAGGGACGGGGTACCACCCCCGAAATACAGGGTCTCTGCCGGCTGCCCGCCGAGTTCGTCCCGTCGCTGCTCCATCTCCAGCTCCATGGCTTCCAGCAACCCCAGTTTGTGTTTGAGGGTGGTCGAAAAATGAAAATCGCAATAGTGGCAAGCCTGCTTGCAAAATGGGATATGGAGGTAGATTCCGGACATGGTGAACGGGTCGGGAGCTGGGTGTGTGGTGGGTTAAAGGTACGGCTTTTGCCAATTCCCATACCGGGGGGTTCCCCTATCCGGGTGTCACCCCGACGTGCGGCCGGTATTCTGTTTGACAAAGGCCTCCCAGCCCGTATAGGACTTCGCCCCCGTGGGCTTGCCCTGGTTGTAGAAGTGGCAGACAGCCGCTGCCAGCCCGTCCGTGCTATCCAGGTTTTTGGGCAGGGTTTTGAGTTCCAGCAGGGATTGCAGCATCCGGGCCACCTGCTCCTTACTGGCGTTCCCGTTCCCGGTGATGGCCATTTTGATCTTTTTGGGCAGGTATTCCGTAATCGGGACTTGTCGGGAAAGCCCGGCAGCCATGGCCACCCCCTGGGCCCGGCCGAGTTTCAGCATGGATTGGACGTTCTTGCCGTAAAAGGGCGCCTCGATGGCAATTTCATCCGGGTGGTAGGTGTCTATTAGTTCCAGGGTGCGGTCGAAGATGAGTTTCAGCTTCGTGAACGGGTCGTCGTACTTGCGCAGCAACAACTCGTTCATCTGGACGAATTCCATCTGATTGCCCTGTACGCGAATAATGCCAAAACCCATGATGGTGGTCCCGGGGTCGATTCCGAGGATGATGGTTTCGGATGTCGTCGGTCTACTCATCGGTTTGCAGGATTAAGGGAAGGCGGAACCTCGTGGCCACCGGGATGCCCCGCTTTAATGCGGGTTGCAACCGCGGCAGGCTCCTCAGGCTTCCCGTTACGATCCGTTCAAATTCCGGGTTCGCTTCTGCGATCTCGGGGTGCTGCTCCACCGAAGTGATCGAAATCACCCCTTGGGCATCCACGCTAAAATCTATATACAGCGTATCCCTCAGGGAGGCTTGTGAACGGAACTCAAAGTTTTGCAGGGTCATCGACAGGTGCATCAGCAAGGTTTCTTCAAAACAACGGCGCTGCAATACCTTGTCTTCGGTTTCCTCGCAATCGTCAAACAACGGGAACTGGTCTACTTCGTTGAAGTTGATGGTCTGAATCTCCGCGTCCACCAGTTTTTGGGTCCGTTGCTCCCGCGACTCAAACAGGTTGCAGGCGCTGAGGCAACCGGCCAGCAGTAAGCCGCAAAATACGCGATGGTTCATTCCCCAATTTTACTAAGTGGGAAATTACGATTTTTTTGAGGATTGGGCAGGAAGGCTCCCTTACCGGGTTTAATTCAATTTAAACACAATCGGGATGGAAAACGGGACATTGACCGCCTGCCCGCCATGCATACCGGGTGTTGCCATGTCCGGGATGCGGCCGATGATCCGCGCTACCTCATCCTCCAGCAGCGGATGGGGACCCTCTTGCCGGATTTCGGTGATCTTACCCGTTGAAGCGATGGTAAAGATGACGGAAACCCTCCCTTCGATCCCCTGGGATTCGGCTTCATCCGGATAGTTGAAATTTTTCATGATATGCTCCTGGATTTTCTGGTTGAAGCAGGCGCGTTTATCCAAGGCATCTTCACACCCGGGGTAAACGGGTACCTGGTCGATCTCGGCAAAGGCCACCTGTTTTTCGGAAGGCGCTTCGGTCCGGGAACTCACCGGATCGATATCCTGGTTCTTGGGTTGCTCCTCCTGACAGGCGGATACCATTAGCATGATCCCGATGACGGGAACTACCAGGAAATAATTCCATTTCAATGACTGGGCACTTGCGCTTTTTTGCAACATGACGATTCGTTTTGTGATTAATGAATTTTTGAAAAATGGGTTGATCAGGGACAGGCCCGGGCGGCCGAAATACTGGGACAACAGGGACTCGTAATACGCTTTCTTATCCGCGAGGACCGCGATGGCATCGGCCTGGAATTCGTGGACTTCCCGAAGCCGCTGCTGATACGCCCACAGAAGCGGGTTAAACCACATGGGGACCCGGAGGAGTTCCACCAGCAGCAAATCCAGGCTGTGGAGGTTCCGGACATGCACCCGCTCGTGGCGCAGGATGGTGTCCGCCTCATGGTCCTGGTGGGCATCCCCGAGGAAGACCCAGCCAAAGAATGAAAACGCCGCTTCACTCGCCGGGAGGCTGATCCGCGTATGGCGGTAGGCGCGGGTCTTTTTGCCCTTTCTGTATAGCCGGGCCAGGGTGAACAATTTATACAGCAGTAGGCCAAACGTACATGCGGACCCAAGCACCCAAAGGATAAACATCCAACCGGGACGGCCCGGTTGAGTAACTCCGGCTGACAACTCCACACCCTCCAGGTAGACCATAGCCCCGGTAAGTCGTTCGAGGACCGGGTAGGCCGCTGCCGCATGGCTGAAGTAATCCAATTGCACCAGCGGCAGCACAAAGGAAAGGATGCAACTTCCCAGCAGGTAGGCCCGGTTCAGGCTAAAAAATGTGGTTCGCCGGAAAACCAGGTGGTAAAGTCCCAGGAAGAGGCATTGAAACAGCAGGATTTGCAGGATATAGGCAATCATGGCTCTTGTTTTTTGATTTCGTTGAGTAGGGTTTCGAGCTCTTGCAGCGTCAGGTCATTTTTCTTCATAAAAAAGGAAACCAGGCTTTTATAAGAGCCCTGGAAATATCCGTCCACCAGTTTTTCCAGGGAGCGGTGGCTGTAATCGGCTTTCGCCACCAATGGGAAGTAACGGTATCCCCTGCCCTCCTGCTCGTGGCCTACAAATCCTTTCTCCTCCAAAATCCTCACGATAGTGGAAACGGTATTGTAGGCGGGTTTCGGTTCGGGGAGCACCTCGAGGATGCCCGCCACATTGGTCTCCCGGAGATCCCAGAGGATCTGCATCACCTCTTCTTCTGCCTTGGTCAATTGTTTCATTCGCTTCATTTTTTCCAAAATGGCCCTTTTGCCGCTCTTAGATGGTGTAATATAACTAAATATTTAGTTTAAACTAATATTTTAGTTGAAAAGTTCCGGGATTCCCTGTAACAACTATCTTTGCCTTGCGTCCTATTTAATTGCGGAGAGTTCCTGTCTCGACGCGGAAAGACCCTATTTAAATTCGTCTTATGGACCTTGTTTTGATCTTTTTTGGCTTGCTATGTATGATTTTGGGAGTCCTGGGCAGTTTTCTGCCGGTCCTCCCCGGCCCGCCCATCAGTTGGATGGGGTTGCTGCTCCTGACGCTGACTTCCGCCGTACCGGACAATTGGTGGTTTATAGGGATTACGGCCCTGGTGGCCCTGGTGGTAGTAGGGCTGGATTACTGGATCCCCGCCATGGGGACCAAACGTTTCGGGGGAAGCCGTGCCGGGATGATCGGGACCACGGTAGGCCTGCTCGTGGCGATTATCTTCCCGGTCCTGGGTATCGCAGGCATTATCATCTGGCCATTTCTGGGCGCCGTTGTGGGGGAATTGATCAACAAATCCAATAGCCAGACCGCCCTGAAAGCTGCTTTTGGCTCGTTTGTGGGCTTCCTCACCGGGACGTTCCTCAAGTTTCTGGTAAGTATCATCTACTTTGGCCTTTTCCTGTCCAAAGCCTGGGATTACCGAAGTGGATTATTCCCGTGGTTTGAATAGCCCGGCCCCGGACTGCCTCCTGGCGGGTCCAATTGAAACCGGGATGGCCCCACAAGGGTTCGTACGCCCGGATTGCGCTTATTCCCAACTGATTTTTTCATCCAGCGGGCTGCGCGTCCCCTCCGGAGGTGCCTCGTCGTAATACCCCATATAGAAAAAGCCCAGGCAGCGTTCCCCTTCCGCCAGGTCAAAGAATTCGCCCATAAATCGGATCAGTCCGGGGGAACTCCAGTATGACCCTATCCCCAATTCCGTGCATACCAGCCACATGTTCTGTACGGCCATGGCCGTGGAGGCAAGTTCCTCCCATTCCGGGAGCCGCTCCTCCGGGTCGCGCTGCATGCAGATGGCGATGATCGCTGCCGCGCGTTGCGGATTGTTGTAGAGCTTCTTCGCCTTAAACTGCTTGGGGGACGGATCGCTGGAGAGGTACTTGTCGCGAAGGAACGCCCCGAGTGCTTCCCGCTTCTCCCCGGTGACCACTTTAAAACGCCAGGGTTCCGTCCGTTTGTGGGTGGGCGCCCAATTGGCGGCTTCCAGCACACGGAACAGGGTGGCCCGGTCGATGGGCTGGTCATTGTACTGGTCGGGGAAAATAGAACGGCGGCGGCGGATGAGGTCTTCGATCATCTGTAGAATTTTTGACAAAAATAACACTTTGCACGGGTCTGCCGGCAGCCGGCCTATGGCTTGGGCGAACTACGCCTGAGGTGTTCGATGCAATGCTGCAGGGCGTTGCTGTGGTGGGCCCGGTTCCAGACGGCTGTCAGTACGGCGCGTTGCCGGATGCCGGACAGTTCCAAAAAGCGGACGTTCAGCTGGAAGCCGTGCTGCAGGGATGTGGGGACGATCGCTACCCCCAGGCCGGCGGCTACCAGTTTAAAAATCGTATGGGCATGCACCGATTTGTGGGAAACCTGCGGATGGAAGCCGGCGTCTTCGCAAATGCTTAGCACGGTCCGGTAGTAATCCGGGCTGTATTCCGGGGTAAACAAGATGAAAGATTCCCCGGCAAAATCCCGGATAGATCCCAGGGCATCGCCTCGGATTGGGTGGTCTTCCGGCACCACCAGGGAGAAGGTCTCCCGGATAACCGGGCAGCCCTCCAGGTCGGGGGGCAGGTCGGAAAGGCGCACAAAACCCAGGTCGAGCCGTTCGTGGAGCAGGGCGCGTACCTGGGCCTGGTTGGAGAGTTCCTCCAGGCTTGTACGGATATCCGGATAGCGGCTATCCAGGTCCAGGAGCAGGCGGGGGATGACATCCTGCATGGCAGAGCCCAGAAAACCGATGCGGATCTCCCCGGCCTGCCCGTCGCCGATCCGGCGGGTTTGCCCGAAGATATTCTCCAACCGGTTGAGCTGGGGAATCAGCTGCTCGCGCAGGTAGGCTCCAGCCGGGGTAAGACGGACTTCCCGCCGGTTGCGCAGGAGCAACTCGGTTCCCAGGTGGTATTCGAGTTGCTGGATCTGCCGGCTGAGACCGGGTTGGGTGATGTCCAGGCGTTCGGCTGCCCGATGGAAGTTCAACAGGTCGGAAACTGCCATAAAATACCGCAGGTGCCGCAGCTCTATTTGATTACTCATAATTATCAACTATTATAAATATCGCATCAACAATTATCAAACCTAATGCGTATTTTTAATTTCCGCAACGAAAACCGCAACAATGAGTTTGAAGACACCATCCTTTGACTACGGAACCGATAGGCTGACGGTTGGGAAGGCCCTCGGAATTGCCCGGGGGACCCTCGCGGGCCAGCTCACCGAACCCGTACTGGAGCGCGTCCGCGCCAGCCGGGAAGCCGTGGCCCGGATCGTGGCCAAAGGGAAGCCGGTTTACGGGATCAATACGGGCTTCGGCCCGCTTTGCACCACCCGGATCTCGGCAGACCAGACGAGCCTCCTGCAGGTGAATATCCTGAAAAGTCACAGTGTGGGGGTCGGCGATCCCATCCGGGACGAGATCGCCCGGCTGATGCTGATCCTGAAATTGCACGCCCTTTCCATGGGGCATTCCGGCATTGCCGAAACGACCCTGAAGCGCATCCATTGGCATATCGAAAACGAGGTAACCCCAGTGGTACCCTCCCAGGGCTCGGTGGGTGCCTCGGGCGACCTGGCGCCACTGGCCCACCTCTTCCTGCCGCTTATCGGGCTGGGCAGGGTCTCCTACCAGGGCGGTGTCCGGGATACTGCGGAGGTGTTGGGGGAATTCGGGATGGAGCCCCTGGAACTCGGGCCCAAGGAAGGGCTCGCCCTGATCAATGGCACCCAGTTTATCGCCGCCCACGGGGTGAGCATAGTGGAAAAAATGCAGCAATGCCTCTCCCAGGCCGACATTATCGGCGCCATGATGCTCGAGGGACTGCAGGGCTCCCTCAGGCCCTTCCACGAGGAATTGCACAAGCTCCGGCCCTATCCCGGCACACGACACGTCGCCCACCGGGTACGCAACCTGCTGAAAGGCTCTGAAATCCTCGAGGACCACATTGACTGCGAACGCGTACAGGACCCCTATTCCCTACGTTGTATCCCGCAGGTACACGGCGCCTCCCGGACTGCCTGGCTCCACCTGAAAGAACTCCTTGAAACCGAACTGAATTCGGTGACCGACAACCCGGTGGTCATTGACGAGGAACTCTCCATCAGCGGGGGCAATTTCCACGGGCAGCCCCTGGCGATGGCTCTGGACTACGCCTGCCTGGCTGCCTCGGAGATCGGGAATATTTCGGACCGAAGGATCTACCTCGCCCTGGAGGGCAACCAAACGGACCTGCCCAAGTTGCTGATGAAGGATACCGGGCTGAACTCGGGCTATATGATGCTGCAATACACCTCGGCCGCCCTGGCCAGTGAAAACAAAAGCCTCTGCTTCCCGGCCAGTGCAGACAGCATCCCCACCTCCATGGGGCAGGAAGACCACGTGAGCATGGGGTCTATCAGCGGCAGGAAAGCCCTGCAAGTGCTCGAAAACGTCGAAAAGATCCAGGCTGTGGAGCTGCTCACGGCCGCCCAGGCCTTCGAGTACCGGAAACCCCTGAAGTCCGGGTGGTTCCTTGAGAAAGTCCACGGACTGGTTCGCACCAGGGTTTCCTTTGCCGAGGCCGACCGTGTTTTTGCCACGGATATCGAGACGGGGCTGGAACTGATCCGGTCCGGGGCGTTGATCCGCCTCCTCGATACGGTCTCCCGGAAAAAAGCCCTCAGCCTGAAAACCGATTACGACGAACTATTTGAAACCTATTGATGGAACAGAACAAAATGGACCGAGAAACACAATCAGAAGCAAACCCGGAAACCCTTGGGGGCCTGGGAGCCGAACAACATGGGCATGGGGGCCAACCCGTCCTGCACCTGGTAGGCCCCTTTGCACAGCTGCTCCCGATGAGCGGGCTTCCCCTCAAGGGAGCCTTGCCGGACAAATCCCTGACCGTACTGGAAAGGGCGGGGATCCTGATGGAAGGCAGCAGGGTACGGGCCGTCGGCCCTTTTGACCAGATGGAACGGGATGCCAGGCGAATGGGTGCCAAAACCACCCGGCTTCCGGGGAACCAGGTCGCGTTGCCAGGGTTTGTCGATGCCCATACCCACAGCTGTTTTGCCGGCAGCCGTGCCCGGGATTACGCCTTGCGCAACAGCGGGCGTACCTACCTGGAAATCGCCGAAGCCGGAGGTGGGATCTGGGATACGGTAACCGCCACGCGCAAAGCCACGCCGGAACAGCTTGGCAATTTGCTCAGGGATAGGTGCCGGCGCTTCGCTGCAGACGGCATTACCACCCTGGAAGTCAAAAGTGGTTACGGGCTGTCGGTAGAAGAAGAACTCAAGATGCTCCGCGTCATTGCCGACACCGTTGCGGACGTCCCCCAGGATATAATCCCGACCTGCCTGGCCGCGCACAGCATGCCCCGGGATTTTGACGGTTCGGCCGGGGAATACCTGGAGCAGATCGCCAATGAATTGCTGCCTCTTCTGCTGAAAGAAGGGCTTGCCCGGCGGGTGGATGCCTTTGTGGAACAAAGCGCGTTTTCCCCGGACCAGATCCTGCCCTACCTGGAAACGGCTCGTCGACTCGGTTATGACATCACCATTCACGCGGACCAGTTCACCCCCGGGGGCAGTGAGGTTGCCATCCGCTGCGGCGCGCGGAGTGCCGACCACCTGGAGGCCAGCGGCCCGACCGAGATTGCCGCCCTGGCCAAGAGCGATGTGGTGGCCACGGCCCTCCCCGGAGCCACCCTGGGACTGGGTTGCGGGTACACCCCGGCACGGGCACTGCTGGATGCAGGAGCCGCGCTGGCCATCGCCAGTGACTACAACCCGGGTTCGGCCCCCATGGGCGACCTGCTTACCCAGGCGGCACTGCTGGGGCCCGCCGAGAAGATCACCCATGCCGAAATTTTTGCCGGGATTACCTTCCGGGCGGCCGCAGCCCTGGGCCTGGACGACCGGGGGACACTTGCTCCAGGGATGCTCGCCGATTTCGTCCTCTTTGACACGGACCACTACAACGAAATCCTCTATCACCAGGGACGGCTCAGGCCTTCCGCCGTGTGGAAAAACGGCCGGCACATCCCGGACTCCGGCGGCAACAAATAGGAGGCTATGCCGATACGCCCTTGAAGACCACTTAAAAAATTATATAGATTCCCATGAAAACGAAGACCTCAAATACCCAGACGGAGTTCCGGAATGCCATCCGGGCCGGTATCCCGGATACCCTGCCGCCGCCGCGGGAAAGAAACCCGGAGGTCCCCCATGCCCCCGTCCGGAAAGATATCCTGGACCCGGAGGAAAAAAAGCTCGCCCTGAGGAATGCGCTGCGCTACTTCCCATCGGAATGGCACGCGGAACTCGCCCCGGAATTCGCCGGGGAATTGCGGCAATACGGCCGCATCTACATGTACCGCTTCCGACCGGAATACCGGATGGTGGCCCGGCCCATCGATGCCTATCCCGCTAAAACCCCGGAAGCGGCAGCCATCATGCTGATGATCCAGAACAACCTGGACCCGGAGGTGGCCCAGCACCCGGACGAGCTGATCACCTACGGGGGCAACGGGGCCGTATTCCAGAACTGGGCGCAATACCTGCTCACCATGCAATACCTCTCGGAAATGACCGAGGCCCAGACACTGCATATGTACTCCGGCCACCCGATGGGGTTGTTTCCATCCTCCCCCGAGGCCCCGCGCGTGGTGGTCACCAACGGTATGATGATCCCGAATTATTCCCAACCCGACGACTGGGAACGCTTCAACGCCCTGGGGGTGACCCAGTACGGCCAGATGACGGCCGGTTCCTACATGTATATCGGGCCGCAGGGGATCGTCCACGGAACGACAATCACCGTCCTGAATGCCTTTCGGCGCGTCTTACCCGAAGCCGGGGATTTTGCCGGGCGCGTCTTTTTGACTGCCGGCCTCGGGGGGATGAGTGGGGCGCAGCCCAAGGCGGGGAATATCGCCGGGTGCGTCACCGTATGCGCGGAAGTCAACCCGGCGGCGGCGCGAAAGCGGCATCAACAAGGGTGGGTGGACGAGCTCCTCGAAAACCTGGATGCACTGGCGGCACGTACCCGAAAGGCCATTGCGGGCCGGGAGGTAGTGTCCCTGGCCTACCTGGGGAATGTGGTGGACGTGTGGGAACGCTTTGCGGATGAGGACATCCCGGTAACCCTGGGCAGCGACCAGACCTCCCTGCACAATCCCTGGGCCGGGGGGTATTACCCCGCAGGGATGTCCTTTGAGGCGTCCAACCGGATGATGGCTGAAGAGCCCGAAAAATTCCGGGAAAAAGTGCGTGAATCCCTGAGGCGGCATGTGGCAGCCATCAACCGCCACACCCAAAAAGGCACTTATTTCTTCGATTACGGAAATGCCTTCCTCCTGGAAGCCAACCGGGCCGGGGCGGACATCGGGGGGGACGATGGAAAGGAGTTCCGCTACCCCTCTTACGTACAGGATATCCTGGGGCCCCTGTGTTTCGATTTCGGGTTCGGCCCTTTCCGCTGGGTTTGTACCTCTGGAAAACCGGACGACCTGAGGTGTACGGACCGGATCGCCCGGGAGGTCATGGAGGCCCAGTTGCAGGACGCCCCGAAATCGATCCGCGGCCAACTGCAGGATAACATCCGCTGGATCTCCCAGGCGGAAGAAAATGCCCTGGTGGTAGGATCACAGGCCCGGATCCTCTATGCGGATGCCGAAGGCCGGGTGGCCATTGCCCGGGCCTTCAACGACGCTATTGCCGACGGACGCCTGCAGGCCCCGGTAGTCCTCGGCCGCGACCACCACGACGTAAGCGGGACGGACAGCCCCTTCCGGGAGACCAGCAATGTCTACGACGGCAGCCGGTTTACCGCAGATATGGCCATCCACAACGTTATCGGGGATTCCTTCCGCGGGGCCACCTGGGTATCCATCCACAACGGGGGCGGCGTGGGCTGGGGCGAAGTAGTCAACGGGGGCTTCGGGCTGGTCCTGGACGGTACGCCGGCGGCGGAGAAACGATTGGCCAATATGTTGTTTTTTGACGTGAACAACGGCATTGCTCGCCGCAGCTGGGCCCGCAACCCGGAGGCCATGCAGGCCCTCAAACGGGAAATTGGGCGTAGCCCGGGCCTTTCGGTCCGTTTGCCACAACTTGTGGATGATGCGATTTTAAACGACCTTTTCTGAAAAATCCCTTTGGATGAATGCACTGTACCACCTGTGTGAGCCTGCCTTATATACCGGGCGCGAATCGACAAGCCGGGCCTACCTGCACGAAAATGTGCGCGCCCTGGACCTCCGGGATACGCTGGCCCGGACGGAAGACCGCATCCCGGCCCTGTTTGGCTACTCCTGCGATGAAGGTGTGCGTCGCAACCTGGGGCGCCCCGGGGCTGCCGAGGGACCGCGGACCTTGCGGAAAGGCCTGGGAAAATACCCCTGGCAGGTTGGTGCGCCGGGGCATCTGGCCGATGCCGGGGACATTCGCCTGGCAGACGACAACCTGGAGGAGGCCCAGCCTGCCTTTGCCGAGGGGATTTCAAAATTATTGGAAGCCGGATACCTGCCGATGGGAATTGGCGGGGGTCACGATATCGCCTTTGCCCACTACAAAGGAATCCGCAACCACCTGGGCCCTGGAAAGCAATTGGGCATCGTGAATTTCGATGCGCACTTTGACCTGCGCTCCCCCGGGGATGCGCCGCATTCGGGAAGCCCGTTCTTCCAGGTGGCCCGAACCTGCCAGCAGGAGGGCCTGGATTTTTACTACGCCTGCATCGGCGTGCGGCGGGACGCCAACCCACAGGTACTCTGGGACCGTGCCAAAGAATTATCCGTGTGCTCCATCGAACGGGAAAGCCTGACCCCGGACAAGCTGTCCGGGCATTGCAAGACACTGCGAAAATTCCTCAAGCCGCTGGATGCCGTTTACCTGACCATCGATCTGGACGGGTTCTCCTCCGCTTATGCGCCGGGGGTAAGCGCAGCCTCCCCCATGGGGTATGCACCCATGGAAATCACGCCCCTGCTGGATGTGGTACTCAACAGCGGGAAACTCATCAGCCTGGATATCGCCGAACTCAACCCGGCACACGACCGGGATGGCCAGACGGTTGCGCTGGCCGGCAGCCTGATCCACCGGGTCCTGCACTTTCCGGGGCTATTTTAGGGCAGCAGGCTGACTATTCGAGCCAGGATTGGTAGTATTTGCCGTCATCCAGGTCCAGGGCTGCCTGGGTGAGTTGGAGCGGCTTGAAGGTATCGACCATCACAGCCAGTTCTTCCGTTCCCTTTTTACCGATACTCCCTTCATAGGTCCCCGGGTGCGGACCATGGGGGATCCCGGCCGGGTGCAGTGAGATATATCCCCGGTCGATCCCTTTCCGGCTCATAAAATCCCCGTCCACATAGTACAGGACCTCATCGGAATCGATATTGGAATGGTTGTACGGGGCCGGGATGGATTCCGGGTGGTAGTCGTACAACCGGGGGACAAAGGAGCAGACCACAAAAGCACCCGTCTCAAAGGTCTGGTGGACGGGCGGGGGTTGGTGGACCCGGCCCGTGATCGGTTCAAAATCGTGGATTGAAAACCCGTAGGGATAGTTGTAACCGTCCCAGCCAACAACGTCGAAAGGGTGGGAGGCGTACACCAGGTGGTGCAGTTGCCCTTCCTTTTTGATCTTGATCAGGAACTCCCCCTGTTCGTCGTGGGTTTGCAGGTTCTGCGGCAGTTTGAAATCCCGTTCGCAGTACGGCGAGTGCTCCAGGTGTTGCCCGAACCAGTTTCGGTAGCGTTTGGGCGTGTAGATCGGGTGGTAGGATTCCACGATGAACAACCGGTTGTCCGGGCCGTCAAAGTGGATCTGGTAGATCATCCCTCTGGGGATTAGCAGGTAATCGCCGTATTCGAAGGGGATTTCGCCCAGAAAAGTTTTCAGGACCCCGGACCCCTGGTGGACAAACAACAGCTCATCCGCATCGGCATTTTTATAAAAATACCCGGTTTGGGATTTCCTGGGGGCCGCCAGCCCGATGTGGACGTCCCGGTTAAAAAGGACCACCGAGCGGCTGTCGAGGTAATCGTCCTTAGGGGGCAACTCCAGACCTTTGAGAAGGCGCGACTGGATGTGTTTGGACACAGCGGCTCGCGGGGCGACATCCAGCGTTTTTTCGATGGATTTTACCTGTGTGGGCCGGTGCAGGTGGTATAACAGGGAGGACATCCCATCGAAGCCGATGGTACCGAAGAGCTGCTCGTAGTGCAGGCTGCCGTCGTCCTTCCGGAAGGTCGTGTGGCGCTTGTGGGGGATCTTCCCCAGTTTATGGTATAAGGGCATGTTCTGCTCGCATTTGATTCACCCTTAAAAATACGACAATTTGGGGCCATTCAAAAACCGCCCTTTTTGTTTGATGGGGGTAAAACCGAGGCCCGGCGATGGGGCCTTCAACCCGGCAGGGAGGACTTAACAGGGAAAGGGTCCGGCAACCCGGGGCGGGGCGTACCAACAAAAAAAGCCTCCCTCATCGGAAAGCCTTTCATTGGAAAGCGGCAAGAGTTGCCGCCGACCTGCATTCCCTCTCGGGAACACAACACAACAGGTCAAAGATAATAAAGCATTTTTATTTTCCTGCGAATTCCGTTTCCTTTCTCGGTTTTTTCCGAAAGGGACGGACAATCAGGCGGGCTGCCTTGTCGTAGTTGATGTAGTTGTAGACCCAGTTGAAGAAGACCACCACCTTGTTGCGGAACCCCACCAGCGACATCAGGTGGATGAACATCCAGATAAACCAGGCAGCAAAGCCCCCGAACTGGTAACGCGGCAGGTCTACCACGGCCTTGTTTCTGCCGATGGTAGCCATGCTGCCTTTGTCCTTGTAATTGAAGGGCTGCATTTCCCGGCCTTTAAGGAGCCTTTCCAGGTTGTCTGCCAGGTGCGCCCCCTGCTGCAGCGCAGGCTGGGCCATCTGCGGGTGGCCTTCCGGGTAGTCGTCCGTACGCATCAGCGCGATATCCCCGATGGCAAAAACGGATCCGTAGCCGCGTACGCGGTTCAGCTCGTCCACCAGCAGGCGGCCCGTACGGGAATCGGTGGAGCCCTCCGGGAAACCGGGGAGGAGCGCCCCGGTCACCCCCGCCGTCCAGATGCAATTGGCCGTTCGGAATTCCCGCCCGTCCTTGGTGGTCAGGAGCCGGCCGTCGTAGGTGTCCACAAAGGTGTCCAGGTGGATTCGCACCCCCAGGGACTCCAGGAATTCCCGGGATTTGCGGGAAGCTGTTTCGCTCATGGGGGGAAGCACCCTGTCCGCCCCCTCAAACAGGTTGATCTCCATTTCGTCCACGGCCAGGTGCTTGTAATCCCGGGGGAAGACATGCCGCTTAAGCTCGGCAAAAGCCCCGGCGAGTTCCACCCCGGTCGGCCCTGCGCCGATAATGCAAAAATTCATCAGGGCACGCCGCTCGGCTTTGTCCTCGGTGTATTCGGCCTCTTCGAGGTTTTGAAGGGCCAGGCTGCGGATGTTCAGCGCCTGGGGGATCGTCTTCATGGGCAGGGCAAAGTCCCGC
>CAXQQM010000181.1:0-4809 GCA_964226055.1 Robiginitalea sp.
CTCGGGGAGTTGAACGAGAAATACGGAAACCGGCTCTACTACCTGGAATACGAATCCGAGGGCCCCGTGGATTGGACCGGGATTCCCGGGGGGCTTGAGCTGATCGACACGGAGGACCTCCAGGAACTCAAGCTCGAATTGAAAGATTCCCTCAGGCTCGACCGGGAGGCCCTGCTGAGGGCGCGGTTGTTCGATTTAATTATCGGCGACTGGGACCGGCATGCTAAACAATGGGGCTGGGTCCTGCAGAAAGGACCGGACGGCTATCGGGCCATCCCGGTGCCTACGGACCGGGACAACGCGTTTTTTGACCAGGACGGCATCCTGCCAAACCTGATCGCCAACAGGATTTCCCTACCCGAAGTGCAATCCTTCACATCAGACATCAGCTACCTGCCCGGTCTGGTTCAGGATTTTGATGCGTATTTCCTGGGCAGGGCTTCCCTGGAGGAATTCAGGGAGGCTGCGCGGAACCTGCAGTCCCGGCTGTCGGACGAGACCATCGACGCGGCTTTTGCCGTATGGCCCCCTGCTGTTGACAGCCTGGATGGCCCCCAAATCCGGAGCCGCCTGAAATCGCGTCGGGACTCCATCGTGCGATATGCCGAACGGTTCCATGAAGTACTGGGCGAGATGCCCTCCAAACCGATCCACCTGAGTGGGTCGGAAGAACTGGAATTGCCGGTGGGTCCGGACCGGTGTTTTGAATGCGATAGCGTTCCGCAGCCCGGCACCTGAATCATGCCCCCTCAATGGGGGCGCCTAGGCGTTTTTACACACCTGGCGCTGGCATCCCAACCCGGCGATGGTCAGTTCCACCTCGTCCCCGGCCTTCAGATATTGGGGAGGCTTCATCCCGAGCCCGACCCCCGGGGGCGTCCCCGTGGATATCAGGTCGCCGGCCTCCAGGGTCATGAATTGCGAGAGGTAATAGACCAGGAACTGGCAATTGAAGATCATCGTTGCGGTATTGCCGCTTTGCCTTTCTGACCCATTTACGCTTAGGTGCATCTCCAGGTTCTGTACGTCCGCAATGTCGTCGGGGGTAGCCACCCAGGGTCCCAGCGGGTTGAATGTGTCGCAGGATTTCCCCTTGGTCCACTGGCCGCCCCGCTCGATTTGGAACGCCCGCTCTGAAACATCGTGGGAGATGCAATAGCCGGCGATAAATGCAGCTGCCTCCGATTCGGATGCCAGGTAGCGCGCATCCCGGCCCATGACAATGCCGAGTTCCACCTCCCAATCCGTTTTTTCACTCCCGCGGGGGATCCATATGTCGTCGTAGGGCCCCACCACGGTATTGGAACCCTTTTGGAAAACGATAGGTTCTTTTGGGATATCCATCCCGCTCTCCGCGGCGTGGTCCGAATAGTTGAGGCCAATACAGATCACCTTGCCCGGCCGGGCCACCGGCGAACCCCAACGGGCGTCTTCCGGAACTTCCGGCAGGTCCCCCGCCTTTTCAGCCAGTTCCCGGAGTTCCTCCAGGCCGCCGGCGTTAAAGAAGTTCCGGTCCCAGTCCGCAAAATGCGCCGAGAGGTCCCTGCGGGTTCCGTCGATATACAAGCCGGGTTTTTCGGCACCGGGCTGGCCAAAACGAATGAGTTTCATGGGTTGTCAAATTTTGGTTCAAATGCAAACCGGTCGGCGGGACGCCCCCCGAAACCGGTATTTTTAACGACAAACAGGGAACCTGCCAGGGGCTGTTCTTCCAGTTCCTCCGGGGTCAGTCCCTTGCTGGCGGTTGTAATATACAGGTCTTCCCCATCCGGGCCCCCAAAGGAGCAACTTGTGATTTGTGCGGCAGGCAGGGGGAAAGCCCCGAGTTTGCGGCCGGTTTCCGGATCCCATCGCGCCACCTGCCATCCGCCCCAATGGGCAATCCAGAGCTTATCCTCCGAATCGATGGTCATCCCGTCCGGGAAACCTTCGGATTCCGGGATGCCAAAGGCAATCCGGCGGTTGGTGAGCGCCCCGGTTTGCGGATTGAAATCGAAGGCCTGGACAGCCCGGGTGGGGGTGTCGATATAGTACATCAGCGTACCCGCCGCGTTCCAGGCAAGTCCGTTGGATATGGTGATACCCCGCAGTCGTTCCTTACACTCCCCATCGGGCCCCAGGCAGTACAATGCCCCTATTGGCCGATCTTCGGAAAGGGGCATTGTCCCGATCCAGAATCGTCCGGCCGGGTCGCATTTCCCATCGTTGAAACGGATCCCGTCGGGGATGTGTTCCAGGGCCGTCAGGGGTTTGCGCTTGCCGGAATCCCGGTGGATCAATTCCAGGCGGGTGTCCAGGGCAGCCAGCAGGTGGCCGTTGGCGCACAGGGCTACGGCCCCGACCAGGGCCTGGGTTTTTATTTGGTGGTGTTTCCCGGTGGCCTCATTGAATTCATGGATGGTACCCCCCAGGATATCCACCCAGATGAGGCTGCCGGTGCGGTCGTCCCATACCGGGCCTTCACCCAGTTCACAGCGATGGGCCAGGACGGGCTTGGGCTTTTGGCTGAATAATTCAGGTTGCTTCATCAGGTGTTCAGGTTTTTAAAGCCCCCATCTATAGGGTAGTCGCACCCGGTCAGGAATGCGGCCTCGTCCGAGCACAGGTAAAGGGCAAACGCAGCGATTTCCTCCGGCCGGCCCATCCGGCCGATGGGTTGGGTAGCGGAGAGTTTTTCAAACATCTCTTCCTCCCGCCCCGGGTAATTTTCCGCCAGGTACCCGTCTACGAAGGGGGTGTGGACGCGTGCCGGGGAAAGGGAGTTGCAGCGAATGCCATACGGGAGGTAGTCCCGGGCGACGGATAGCGTCATGGTGGCGATGGCCCCTTTGGTGGAACTGTAGGCAAATCGTTCCGGCAAGCCAAGCCCGCTGGCTATGGATGCGAGGTTCAGGATCACCCCGCCGCGTTTTTTCATATGGGGCAGGACAGCCCGAAGCATATTGTGGACCCCGCCCACATTTATACGCAGCAGCCGGTCCATGTCGTCTGGAGAGGTGGTTTCCGCAGTCCCGATATGGGCTATGGCGGCATTGTTCACCAGGATATCCAGCCTGTCGGCCTCCCCTGTAATCTTTTCGATAGCAGCTTCAACCGATTGGGGATCCGCCTGGTCGCAGTAACAAAATGCCACCTGCCTGTTGGTGGACGCGATGGCGGCAGCTGTCTGCTCCCCGGCCTCCCGGTCCCGGTCGAGGATAAAAACACGGGCCCCCCGGTTGGCGAACATCCGCGCGATGGCCGCGCCGATCCCTTTGGCGCCCCCGGTAACCAGGGCGGTCTTGCCGTCGAGCCGGAAGAGGTCGTCATTTTTCATAGGGAGAGGGGCTTACGACCGTCCATCCGCCGTCCACCACGAGGGTCTGGCCGGTGATGTGCCGGGCATCTTCTGATACCAGGAAAAGGGCGGCCCTGGCGATATCACTTGTCTCTGCAGGCCGTCCGATAGGCGTGAGTCGCGACCAGAGCCGTGTGTAATCGGGGTCTTCCAGGGTTCGTTCCGTTTTGGTCGCCCCCGGGGCGATGGCATTGACGCGGATCCCGTAGCCGGAAACCTCCAGGACCAGGTTGCGCGCCAGCAATTCGATGGCCGCTTTGGTCATGCCGTAGGCACCCAGGTTTTTATGGGCCTGGTGGCCGGTGACGGAAGACATAAACAACAGGGCCCCGCCGCTGCCCTGCTGCTTCATTTGGCGGGCAGCTGCCTGCGCCAGGAAGAAAGTCCCCGCCAGGTTCACCTCCATCACCCGGTTAAAGTCATCCCGTTTATATTCCATGAACCCGGCATACAGGGTAATCCCCGCATTGGCAATTGCAATGTCCAGGCGTCCGGTAAAGGCGCTACCGGCAGCGATCAGTTGCCGGATGATTTCCGGGTCGCTGGCATCACCTGCAACCGGCGTACAGGACGGCCCGAGTTCCCCGGCGGCTTCGGCCGCCAGGTTTTCGTCCAGGTCGTTGAGGACCACGCGGGCTCCTTCCCGAATGAGTTCCCGGCAAATTTCGAGCCCGATGCCCTTGCCGGCACCGGTAACTATG
This sequence comes from Robiginitalea sp., assembly GCA_964226055.1. Taxonomy (GTDB): domain Bacteria; phylum Bacteroidota; class Bacteroidia; order Flavobacteriales; family Flavobacteriaceae; genus Robiginitalea. The sequence continues at coordinate 4,039 of CAXQQM010000181.1, forward strand.
GCCGATTGATCTTTAAATTTCATGTAGGTCGGTTGATGCGTGCACAACCCGGGCCCGGATGCCGGCAGGGTTGGTGCACCATCCGAAGATAACAAAAATCCGTTGGCTCCGGATGGCCACGGGGGCTCCTCGATCGCATCGTAGAACAGGTGTTGGAAATGCCTCAGGCGGGTGGGGAGGCTGCCGGCCCGCGTTGGCGGGAGTTCCTGAAGGCTTCCTCGGAATCCCGGAAATCGCTGGGGTTCATCCCTGCAACCCGGTTGAACACCCGGTTGAAGTAGGACATGCTCTGGAAGCCGGAGGCAAAGCAGGCGTCCCCCACGCTGCTGCCTGCCAGCAGTTCCCGTTTGGCCTGGCTCACCCGGTAGCGGTTCAGGAATTCCGTGAAGGTGTATTTGGTCATTTTCTTGAAGTACCGGCAAAAGGCCTCCCGGCTCAGGTGGCAGGTGCCGGCGATATCTTCCAGGGCAATGGGTTCCCGGTAATGCGCATCGATATAGGCAAAAATCTTCCGGATGCGATCCTGGTCGACAGGGCTGGCCGGGTTGTGGTAGGGCTGTTCGTGCAGCAGTTCCGTTTCTTCGGTCTCCAGGGATTCCGCCAGGGCTTGCAGGATACCAATCAGCTGGAAATACTGCTCATCGGGCGCGAGGCCCTCCAGTTCAAAGAGCGAGTCGCCAACCTGGGGTTTAATCGTCCCGTGAAATGCAATTCCATGTGCTGATAACCGAAACAGGTGGTTGATCCAGATCGGAAGAGCACACGTCTGAA
>CAXQQM010000182.1:0-22089 GCA_964226055.1 Robiginitalea sp.
GGCGCCACGACGGCGAACGGCACCCAGGAAGGCACAAAGGAGGTCTCAAAGATATTCAGGGCGAGCAACTGGGTAGCCACCAGTGCCAGCAATACCCCCATGACGCTGCCGATCCCCCCTAAAAAGATATACTCCAGGGCCGTTATCCGGACAATCTGCCGGGACCTGGCCCCAAGAGTCCGCAGAAGCACGCTCTCCCGGATCCGCTGGTATTTGCTGGTCCTGACAGCGCCCAACAAAACGATCAGGCCCGTTAGAATGCTGAAAAATGCCATAAACCGGATTACCCAGCCGATTTTGTCGAGGATGTCCGAGACCACTGTCAGCAACTGGCGGATGTCCAGTACGGTGATATTCGGGTAGAGCCGGACCAGGGTCTGTTGGAGGCTGGCCGATGTACCCGCATCCGGTGCCCGGGTTGTCAGAACGTGAAAACGCGGGGCACTTTCCAATACGCCCGGCGGGAAAACCACTGAAAAATTGAGTTGCAGGCGTCCCCAATCCACTTCCCGGATGCTCGCCACCTCGGTTTCCATCAGGACGCCCTGGACATTGAATACAAGCCGGTCGCCGATAGTGACCTGGGCATCCCGGGCCACGTTGTCCGACAGGGATACCGGGATCGGGCCTTCGCCCTTGTAATCCGGGGTCCACTCCCCTTCCCTGAGCGTTTCCGAGCCAATAAGGGAATCCCGGTAGGTAACCCGGAATTCGTGCGAGAGGATCCATTGGTTGACCGTGGATGTCGTGTCTTCGCGGATTTCCTCCACGCTGCGGTCCTTGATCCGGTCCAGCCGCATGGTCACGATGGGGATGTTCTCGATGACCGGCAACCCCTGGTCACGGGTGGTGGCCGCTACCGCCTCCTGCTGTTCGGCCTGGACGTCCAGGAGGATGAGGTTGGCCTCGGGGCGCTGGTCCTCCACCTCCGCCCGGATCAGCAACATATCCTGGGTAAAGTACAAGGTGCTGATCAGGAATGTCCCGATACCGATGGCCAGGATAAGGACCAATGTCTGGTTGTTGGGCCGGAACAGGTTCAGCAGGCTTTGCCGCGCCTCAAAACCCCAGGAGTGCGGGAAAAACTTCCGGATCAGCCGCATGCATCCCCAGGCCACCCCGGCCAATATCAAAAATGTCACGGCAATGCCGGCCACAAAGCCCAACGCGCGGAGCGGTTGCCCCAGCAACCCGGTGGACACCCCCCAAAGCACCAGGAGGATCAGAAAAAGGACCAGGGCCGTCAGCCTTTTGGAAATGCGAGAATTCTTCATCCCGATCCGCAGGGCCGCCAGGGGGCTGACAAACCAGGTACCCAACAGCGGCAGGAGGCCAAAAAGTACGGCCATAACCAGGCCGAGCAGGATGCCCAGGACCACAGGGCCCCAGTGGGCGCTCCAGTCGAGTTCCAGGGGGAGGAAATCGGCGACAAACATCGGAAACACTTGTTGGAGGGCCAGGCCGATCCCGGTCCCGAGCAGGCCGCCCAGCAGGCCGATGCCGCAGATCTGTATCAGGAAAACCTGGAATGTCTGCCGGCGGGTAGCCCCCATGCATTTCAGGATGGCGATAAACTGTCGTTTCTCCCGCATGTAGATGTGGACGGAGCTGGCAATGCCGAGACAGCCGAGCAACAGGGCCACGAAGGCCACCAGTTTCAGGAAACGGCCGACATTCTCAAAGCGCCGGCCCAGGCGCTGGCTCGTATCTGTGTGCAGGTCCACATCGGCGTTGTTCCGGTCCATGACCGGATCCCATTCCTCATAGATAGCTTCGATATCCGAACCTTCGGGGGCTTTGAAGTAAAAATTGTATTCCAGGCGGCTCCCCGTCTGGATCAGCCCTGTTTCCTCAATTCTGCTGAAGGGCATCCAGATCACCGGGGCCACAGAAGTGGTGACAGCGGTATTTCCCGGGGCCGAGATGATCCCCCCCGTAATTGGGAGTGTCAGGTTGCCGATCGTTACGGAATCCCCTGCCCGAAGGTTGTACTGCGTCATCAGGGATTCGTCCAGGAGGGCACCCCCCGGCCCGTTCTGATAATTCGCAGCTGCATTGGCCGGTTCTGTTTCCAGGGCGCCGTAAATGGGGTAGCCAGCCTGCATCCCCCGGATCCGCACCAGGCGGGTCCCCTCCCGGTCCGGGAAGGCCACCATGGAGGCAAAATTCACCTCCTGCCGGTATTCCCCGGGAACCTGCCGGATCGTGTCGAGCAATTCCGGGGAGGGGGCGTGGTCCATATCGATCAGGTAGTCGGCCCCCATGAGTTCTTTGGACTGACCGGCAATGGTATTTTCCAGGGTCAGGCCGAAATTCTGAATGGCCACCAACGCCCCGATCCCCAGGACGATTGCCCCCATAAAGAGGACGAGCCGTTTGAGGCTGGCACGCCCGTCGCGCCAGGCCATCCGAAATAGCCAGCGCACCCCGGCAGTTTGATTTCCCCCTTGATTGTGCTCCATCAGGCGGGCAATTCTTCGCGTTGGTATACCTTGCCCCCTTTGAGCCGGAGCATCCGGTCGCAGCGACGGGCCAGGTCCATATCGTGGGTGACGATAATCAGTGTGGTGCCCGCTTCCTTGTTCAGGTCAAAGAGCAATTGCACCACCCGGTTTCCGGTTTCCTCGTCCAGGTTCCCCGTCGGTTCGTCTGCAAAAAGCACCTCCGGCCGGTTTGCAAAAGCCCTGGCCAGTGCCACCCGCTGCTGTTCCCCCCCGGAAAGCTGGCTGGGATAATGGTGGACACGTTCCCCCAGGCCTACTTTCGCCAGGAGTTCCCGGGCCTGTTCGGCCGCCTGTTTATCACCCCGCAATTCCAGGGGTACGCTCACGTTTTCGAGGGCGGTGAGTGTGGGCAACAATTGGAAGTTCTGGAAAATAAAGCCGACCTTCCGATTTCTCTGCACGGCCCTTTCGTCCTCGCTGAGGCTTTCCAGGGAAACCCCGCAGAGTTCCACGGTGCCCGCGTCCGTGGCATCCAGACCGGCGCAAAGGCCCAGCAAGGTGGTTTTCCCACTCCCCGAGGGCCCGACAATGGCATAGGAGGTCCCTTCGCGTACCGAAAAGGTGATATCATCCAGGACGGTAAGTTCGCTCCCTCCGCTGTCATAGCTCTTCCGAAGCTCGCGAACGTTTAATATATTTGACATAAGTCGCTATTCAAAGGCGTTTTCAAGGCGCGTAAAATACACATTACAAATTAAAACACCCCCCAAAAACCCATGTCCGGACTCTTAAAGTTTCGTTATATTTTATTCCTTTTCCTGCTGGTAGCCTGCAAGGGCGAACCATCCGAAAAACAAGCTGAAGAGCTTCCTGAAAACGCGGCTTCCGAGGAAGAGGCTCCCGGGGAAAGTTCCGGGAATACGATTCTTTTCTTCGGGGATTCCCTTACCGCCGGCCTGGGCCTGGAGCCTGAACAGGCATTCCCTGCCCTGATCGGAAAACGTCTCGATTCCCTGGGGTACGACTACCAGGTAGTAAATGCCGGCCTCAGCGGGGAAACGACGGCAAGCGGGGCCAACCGGCTCGACTGGGTGCTGCGGCAACCCGTTACCATATTCGTGCTGGAACTCGGAGCCAACGACGGGCTCCGGGGCATCCCCCTCTCCGAAACGCGAAAAAACCTTGCGGATATCGTGGAACGCGTCCGCCAAACGGATTCCACCACCCGGATCCTCCTGGCCGGCATGCAACTGCCGCCCAACATGGGGCCGGCCTACACGACGGAATTCCGTGAAATTTTCCCGGAGTTGGCCGCTCAATACGACCTGAACCTCATCCCCTTCCTGCTGGACGGCGTGGGGGGCATCCCCGAACTCAACCAACAGGACGGCATCCACCCAACGGCCGAAGGGCACCGGATACTGGCGGATAATGTCTGGAAGGTCCTCGAGCCCGTATTGCAGGGGGAAGCTTCGCAGGCGGGGCAGCCCGGGGGGGATCAAACTACGGGTCCGGCAGGTGATCCCGGGCCGTGATCAGGCAATCTGGTAGTGTTTTTTGGTAGCGAAGTTCAGGGCCTTCTTTACCCGGGAGTCGCTGCGGCGGTAGAGGCGGGCAACTTCCTGCTTTCCGGCAGTGTCGACGGACGCAGTGGAAATAGTAATTTCAGTCACCTGAACGATTCCCATTTCAATGGCTTCAACTTTTTTCCCGGTGTTGTCCTGGGCGTTGGCCAGCAGTCCGAAGAAGAGTACAAAGAGGATGGTTGTGAATGTTTTCATGACTTGATTTCCTTATACTAAGATAACCCCGCGAAGGGGGTATATCCGGAAATGAGTCGCTGAAAACCCCATATTTTTCGGTATCCAACCGACAAACGGTCAGGGTGTAATAAATCATCGACGAACGGTTCGGGCCCCAAATTCGGGACGGCGAAAGAATCGGTCGTTTATCGATGAAAAACCTGTAGGCGTTTTCTACCTTTGCCGTGAGATTCATACAGGAATTCGTGGGATACCTCCGATAAACCCCGAGCCCTTTCCGCCTTTTAACCTGCGTCCATCTGAGGGTTTCCCAAGGGCAGAGGGGACTGGGATTGATCAGGCCATCTGGTAGTGCTTCTTGGTGGCGAAGTTCAATTCCTTCTTTACGCGGGAATCGCTGCGGCGATACAGGCGGGCAATTTCTTTGGTAGCTGCGGCCGGGGTAGCGGTGGCAGGGGCGGCAACTTCTGTCAGCTGAACCAGGCCCATTTCGATGGTGGCAACTTTTTGCTCCCCGTTGTCCTGGGCGTTGGCCAGGAGTCCGAAGAAGAGAACGAAAAGGATGGTTACAATAGCTTTCATGACTTGGTCGCTTTACACTATTATAACTCTGGAATAGGCGTTTCGCCTGGTGGTGAATCGCTGAAATCCCTATATTTTTCGGTATTCGACCGATAAACGGTCAGGGTGTAAAAAAACATCGATAAACGGCACACCCCCCAAATTCACCTGGGCGATGGTACGTGCATTTCGTCGATACTTTTGGCTAAGGCAAGCCGAGGAAAAGGGCCGGATCCGGGCAATTCCTTTCAAAATAGGCGCAGTTAGGGGCATCGGAAACCCCGGGATAATCCCCAGAGTATCCCTGCAGGTCGCGGATAACCTGGAAATGCAGGTGCGGCCAGTAGCCCCCGTTAACGGATTCCCCGCCCAAATGCCCGATGATCTCCCCTGCGCTCACATCCTGGCCCTTGCGGAGGCCCCGCAGGTCCCCGGGGCTCAGGTGCCCGTACAGAGTGTGTATCGGCCCTTCGGCTGCCTCGTGCTCCAGAAGGATTACCGGCCCGTAGTCCCCGGCGCCTTTGTGGTATCCCCAACTGTGGACCCTCCCGGGCTTTGGGACACGTACCGCGGTGCCTTCGGGTGCCCAAAGGTCCAGGCCCAGGTGGATGTTCCGCTCAGTTTGGCCGGTGGTCCCGAAGTGGGTATACCCCGCATACAGGCTGCGCTTCTCCATGTACCCCCCATACGCCACCCGGGACCCGCTATCCCTAAAAAACCCTTCGAGGTAGCCCCGGTAGGCCTCCGGGCCTTGTCCTTCCAGCAGGATCCGCCTGTAAGCCTCCGGGCTGTAAGGAATATCGAGTATGGGGAGTATCCGGGATTTCACAGGGCGAATATCGCGAAAATCCCGATGTCCCGGTATCCTGACCTGCCGATGTCGGGTCATTTCTTCCAGGTGCCGGGGAAAGCGCCCGGAACCCCTGTAAGGTTTCGGGATGGGATACGACCATTCTCAGGGTGCGCTTTTGGTGGGGCTCTCCTTTAACAGCGATTTAGGGGTCTTCCTCGGTGTCCCTTCGTATATTGGGAACCGATACAACCTGCCCTGAAAAAAATTGTAACTACTATGAAAAACATTAAGAGAAGCCTGTTGCTAACAGCCGGGTTGATCCTGGCCATTTCCTGCCAGACCAAAGCGAAAAAAGGCGAAACTACGGAATCGGATTCAACCGCCTCTGCCAAAATGGAAGAGACGGCGCCCCAGGACCTGTCATCCTACGAGACAGCCTATTTTGCCAGCGGTTGTTTCTGGTGTGTGGAGGCCATATTTGAGAGCGTCAAAGGCGTTGCGGAAGCCGAATCGGGATACGCCGGGGGTACGGAGGAAAACCCCACCTACGAACAGGTCAGCTACGGGCGTACCACCCACGCAGAGGCTGTAAAGGTATACTACGACCCGGAAGTGGTCAGTTTCTTTGAACTCGTCCAGGTTTTCTTCGGTTCCCACGACCCGACCACGCCGAACCGCCAGGGGCCGGACCGGGGTCCCCAGTACCGGTCAATCGCCTTTTACGAAAATGATTCCGAGCGCCAGATTATCACAGCATATATGCAGGCCCTCGAAGAACAACGGGTGTACGACCGGCCCATCGTCACGGAAGTATCCCCCCTAACCAAATTTTACAAGGCCGAGGAATACCACCAGGATTACGAACGCAAAAATCCGGATAACCCGTATATCCAAAACGTCTCCATCCCGAGGCTCAACCGTTTTAAAGCGAATTTTCAGGATTTCCTCAAAGAGGACATTCATTAAGTAATTGGAATTCCGGCCAACCCGGGGAATTGGGCCTGGGCCTGCCCGGGAATCGGGCTGCCCGGCGGAAAGCGGGGTTTGCTGCCGCGTTAGGAGAGGAATCAGCGATCCAGTTTGACGTCGCTGTAAGAGGCATTGATAACGATGGACCTTCCGGCATCCCGGGCGAGGTGGTATCCTTTTCGGGTGCCCGTAGTCGCCGATTCCGCGCCTTCCCAGATGATGTAACCCGGGTAATCTACGCGGGAATCGCGCTTCTGTACGCTGATCCTGTAGGAGCCGTCGGGAAGTTGCACGGCCAGATGCCCGTTGTCCACAGAAATGGTCATGTCCTTGAAATCATCGGAAACGTACCCGATCCTTACTCCCCCGAGGTTATTCCGGATGGACGCTTGCCGAAGCAGCCGGTCGATGGTCACCTGGGATGAAGTGGCCGACAAATCGAGCCGGCCCACTTCATTTAGCTTGACATCCTCCGAAAAATCCGCGCTGAGGCGGCCCCGGTTCCACGTCTTCACGGCGATTGGGGAATACCGGGCTTCCACAAAAGTCTGTTCCCCGTCGATAGTCGCCGCACTCAGGCTGGCATAGTTCAGGGTGGCCCGGACATTCAGCGAGTTTTCGGCCAGTTTCACCTCCCCGTGCCGCACATTCAATTTCAGGCGGGCCCCTTTGGGCATCTTGATACGGATGGTTTTCTTGATATTGTACTTCCCGTTCCCGGATTCCCCCTGCATAAAGAAAACCCGTGAACGGTCGCGATCCTCCCGGACGCGTTCCCGCGCCTCGGCCAGCTTCGCCCTGGCTTCTTCCCGGGCACGCTGGGCCCGCTCGCGCTGTTCGGCCCGCTGCTCCATCAATTCCGCACGCCGCTCCATTTGTTCCTGGCGCCGCTCTTCCTGTGCCTCCATCCGGGACTCCATGGCTTTGGCCCTTTCGGCAGCCCTTTCAGACCACTCCTCGAGACGCTGCTGGTATTCCTTGTCGAATTTCTTGTCGAATTCCTTTTTCCAGCGCTTCATATACGCTTCACCTTCTTTTTCAAAAGCCTCGTAGTCGAAACTCTGGAATGGGATGGGCGGCATCGGGGGCATTTCCATGCCTTCCAGGACTGGTCCGATATCCGGGATCTCGATGTCCGCGAGGATCGGCCCGATGTCCGGGATCTCCGGCATGACGAAGTTCATGTCTTCCATATTGAAGTCTCCGTTAAATCGAAAGGACCAATTATTCCCGGCGCGGGTACTCACCTCAACCCGGGAACTGTTGCCCATGATTTCCACTCCCCCGTTCTCAAAATACGCGGCGGCTTCCTCCTCGGTGGCACCCTCAAGGGTGATCACAGCTTCCACGGACACTTCGTCCCGGTTCCAGGTTTCGAACTCGATGTCCGCATGGCTCGTATTGAGGGCCACTTCTACGTTCGGGTCCACATCGAAGGACTCCTTGTAGGTTTTGGACTTCTGGGCGTATCCTGCCTGCCACCCCAACAAGAGGGCAAGGATCAGCGCTTTAGACGCTGTTGCTACTGACTGATTCATTTTTTGATTGTTTTAATTCGTTCAACTTCTCTTTTAACTTGGTCAACAACTGCAACCGCAACTGGAAATTCCTGATCATGGCGGAAATGGTCTCTTCATTGGGTCCAATTTCATTCAACTCCACCACCAGGTTCTGGTACTCGGTATCGAGTTCCCGCAGGCGCTTCATATAATCATCGGCCACAGCCTTGTTCTCATCCGAGATATCCAGGTTCGCCAGCTCCATATTGATACTGGCCGTATAGTACTGCTCCACCTTGCGCAGGTCCGGGGAAAGATCCCCCAGAGAAAAGCCGTTGGTGGTCTCCACGCTGTCCTGCTGCACCACGGGCTCACCCTGGGCCGGCAAGCCGGGCTCCTGCCGGAAGAGCCAGAACGCAACCCCGAGCAAAGCCGCCACCGAGGCGGCCATACCTATCCAGAAAAAGCGGTTCCCGCGCTTCTCCGGGAAGGCCTCCTCCAGGCGCTGCTGAAACCGGGATTCGTGGCCTGCTGGCATCCGGTATTCCCGCCTGCGTTCATTCTCGAATAGTTTCTTAAGATTCTGCGACATGTCTTTTATCTTTTAATAGTTCCCTGAGGTATCCTTTCCCCCGCATCAGGCGGGTCCTGCAGGTGTTCTCCCGCAACTGGAGGATTTCAGAGATTTCCGAGTGGTCGTACCCCTCCACCAGATATAGCTGTACGACATACCGGTAATTCTCCGGTAATTCTTCAATGGCAGCTTTCACATCTTCTACCCCCAGGGTGGATTCCACCTCCCAGGTTTCCGTCTCCGCTACCTGCAACCTGTTTTCCTCCAGTTCCACAAAATGTTGCCGGCGGGCTTTGAGGAAATCGATACACCGATTTACGACGATCCGTTTCAACCAGGCCCCAAAGGTCACCTCGCCCTTGTAATGGTCGATTTTCCGGAAGGCCTTGATAAAGGCTTCCTGGGTCAGGTCTTCGGCATCGGCTTCGTTCTTGACAAAACGCATGGCCACGCAGAACATGCCTTGGGCATACTTTCGGTACAGGGCCATTTGCGCCCGTCGGTCGCGGTTCCGGCACTGTTCGATCAGGTCGTTTGCCAAAAAGGTCGGCGTTTCCAGTTTGGGTTGTTTTAAGTTGCTATCTAAAGGACGAGGGCTTCCGGGCAGCGTTTCAAAAAAGTGTACTTTTAATGAAATTTTAGCATTTGCGTTGGAACAAGTTACTGTAAAAAACGACCACCTGTGCCTCGGGGTTTTGAATTACGGGGCCATCATCCAACGCCTGCAATTCCGGGATGCCCGGGGCCGATTCACCGATGTGGTGGTGGGCAGGGACGCCCCGGAAGACTACCTGGATGACCCCGCCTTCCTCGGGGCCTGCGTGGGTCGGTTTGCCGGGCGCATCTCAGGCGGCCGGTTGCGCATTGGAAACACTGACCACCCGATCCCCCACCGGGACGGCATCACCCTTCACGGGGGGGAGCGTGGTTTCGGCAAACGCTACTGGACGGTCGAATCGCATTCCAGCAAAGGGGAGACGGCCGAAGTGCAATTGGGATATACCAGCCCGCACGGCGAAGAAGGGTTTCCCGGGGAACTGCGGACCCGGTTGATTTACCGGCTCACCGGGAAAACCCTCATGGTAAGGCACGAGGCCGAAACGGACCGGCCCACGGTGGTCAACCTGACGAACCATTCGTATTTTAAGCTGGATGACACTGATTCCATCGACCACTACCGGCTGCGACTCGGGTCCGGCAAGCGACTGGAAACCGATGAGCGCCTTTTACCCACAGGGCGCATCCTGGATGTTGCCGGCACCCCCTACGACTTCATACAGGAGCGGGAAATCGGGAAAATGCGTCTCGACACGCCCTATGTACTAAGGCCGGACGGGCCAGCCGCCGTCCTGTATTCCCCGGAATCCGGGATCCGGATGAAGGTCACCACCAACCAGCCGGCCCTGGTGGTTTACACCCCGCCGCATTTCCCGGGAATTTGCTTCGAAACCCAGGGGTACCCGGATGCCCCGAACTTCAGTGAATTCCCGGGCTGCGAATTGCATCCGGGGCAGGTATACCGGAATGAATCCTGTTTTTCCTTTGAGAATTTCTAACGCGTTTAACGGTACAGGCATACCGACTGCCCCCATCTGCATCAGGAAAATGCCCGGGGGGGGGGAATTATCCGCGGACGATCCCTTGGGTTGCCCGTGATTTACTACATTTAGGCAACCTAAAACCAGACCGGATGAGAATTTTCAAATGGATCGTCATTGTTGTCGGCGCCTTGCTGCTCCTCTTTTATTTTGTGGGCATGCCTTACCTGAGGGAACAGACCAAAAAACACAGCCCGGAACGGACTGCCCAATACGAGGCGGCCGGGATTACGCTGGAAGTCAACTACTCCAGTCCCTCCAAGAAGGGCCGGACCATTTTCGGGGAACTCGTACCCTATAACGAAGTCTGGCGTACCGGGGCCAATGAGCCCACCACTTTCAGCACCAGTGGGGATATTTTTGTAGGTGGTAAACCGCTGCCGGCGGGAACCTATTCACTCTGGACGATCCCGGGAAGGGAAGCCTGGACGATCATCCTGAACGAAGAGGTACCCGATTGGGGGGTGACCCTGCTTAGCGGGGGCGATAAAACCACCCGGGACCCGGATCACGATGTGGTTCAGGTGGCGGTCCCCGCCCTGGGCCTCCCTGTACCTGTTGAGGATTTTACCATTGAATTCGACCTGATCAGCCAGGACATATACATGCGCCTGGCGTGGGACCAGACCGAAGTACTCGTAAAAGTAAACCCCTGACCTGCGTGGCGCCTACCCAGAAACAAGACGGTGACAAACCGGGCCGGCAGGATTCGGGACGGGGTGAATCCGCCCGCGCGAGGCCTTCCCGCCGTAAACCAGGCCCGAAAGACCTCCTGGAAGGGATTCGCGCTTCGGACCGGACCGCCCTGGCCAGGGGTATCACCCTGGTGGAGAGTATGCTCCCCGCCGACCGGGAAGCGGCCAGCCAACTCGTGGAAGCCTGCCTGCCCCTCTCCGGAAACAGTATCCGTATTGGGGTCACCGGCGTCCCCGGTGCCGGGAAAAGCACGTTTATCGAAAGCCTGGGGCGCTATCTCACCGGCAAGGGCCTGCGGGTGGCCGTCCTTGCGGTGGATCCCACCAGCAGCCTGAGCAAGGGGAGTATCCTGGGGGACAAAACCCGGATGAACGACCTCAGTCGGGATGAACGGGCTTTTATCCGCCCGTCGCCGGCCGGCAGCTCACTGGGGGGCGTAACGCGGAAAACCCGGGAAACCATCAGTCTCTGCGAAGCGGCCGGCTATGAGATTGTCCTGATCGAAACCGTCGGGGTGGGCCAAAGCGAAACGGCCGTCCACGGGATGGTGGATTTTTTCCTGCTCCTGAAAATCGCCGGGGCCGGGGACGACCTGCAGGGGATTAAGCGGGGGATCGTGGAAATGGCCGATGCCATCGTCATCAACAAAGCGGACGGCACCAATCGGGAGGCCGCGCGACGTGCCCGTTCCACCTTTGAGCAGGCCCTGCACCTTTACCCTCCCAAACCAGACGGCTGGCAGCCTGAAGTCCTGCTTTGTTCCTCGACGGAAAACACCGGGATTGACGCCATCTGGGACCTGATCGACAAATACCGGGACAAGGGCAGAAAAAGCGGGGCTTTCCAGCAGAAGCGGGAGCAGCAGTACACCTCATGGTTCCGGCAGTCCGTGTCCGAGCAACTCCTTTCCGGCTTCTATGAAATCCCCGGGGTCAGCTCCGCCTACGAGGAGTTGGAACGGGAGGTTGCAGCCCGCAGGACCAGCCCCTTCCGCGCGGCGGAACAGCTGCTGGACCAGTTCGGGCCCAAACGCTGAAGCCCGAAAAAAGGTGTACATTTGAACCCGAATCCAACGCCTGTTCCATGGAGGTCCTGACCCAATCGCTCCTTTCGATCGTCGTTCCACTCTACAACGAGGAAGAAAATGTCCGCCTGCTTACCGAAAAAATCCACGCAAGCCTGGAAGGCTACAACTACCAGATTGTGTATGTGGATGATTTCTCTACCGACGGGACCCGGCAAGCGGTACGCCGGATGGCCGACCCGAAAGTCCACCTGGTCTGCCTTAAAAAGAACTACGGACAGAGCCTCGCCCTGGCTGCAGGCCTCGACTATGCCCAGGGGGAGTACATCATCACCATGGACGGCGACCTGCAGAATGACCCGGCCGATATCCCGCTAATGCTGCCCCATGCACTGAGCGGGGAATTCGACGTGGTTACCGGCATCCGCCAGAAACGCCAGGACTCCCTGGTCAAGAAAATCCCCTCGAAAATTGCCAATTTCCTGGTACGCCGGGTTACGAAGCTCGACATCAAGGACAATGGGTGCGCCCTGAAGGTATTCACACGGACCATCGCCAAGGACCTGAACCTCTATGGGGAAATGCACCGGTTTATCACCTTGCTGGCCTTCCTGGAGGGCGCCCAGATCAAACAGGTACCCGTACGCCACCATGCGCGACACGCAGGGGTTTCCAAATACGGCCTGGAACGGGTCTTCAAAGTCATCGCGGACATGATGCTGCTGTTGTTTATCCGGAAGTACTTCCAGCGCCCCATCCACCTGTTTGGGATTTTCGGGGTCCTGCTCATCCTTCTCGGCCTGGCGATCAACGTGTATTTGCTCGTGGTGAAGTTTGGCTTTGGCCAGGATATCGGGACGCGACCGCTCCTGATCTTCGGTATGATGTTTATCCTCGGGGGTATCCAACTCTTCACAATCGGCATCGTCATGGAATTGCTGATCCGGACCTACTACGAATCCCAAAGCAAAAGGCCGTATCGCATCAAAAATGTATTGATCGGTGGGGAACCTGCGTAAAAAGGGCATTGCACTGCTGAAACTCGTTTTCAGTGCGCTCCTGCTCTATTTCGTCTTCCGGCGGATCCCCTTCCGGGACGTCTGGGATACGGTGCGTTCCAGCCAATTGGGATACCTGGCACTCGCCCTGTTGTTTTTCTGCATTTCCAAATTGGTTGCCGCCTTCAGGCTAAACCGGTATTTCCGGGAAATCGGGATACCGCTGACGGAAAAGGCCAATGGACGGCTCTACCTGCTCGGGATGTTCTACAACCTCTTCCTGCCCGGGGGGATCGGGGGGGATGCCTACAAGGGATATATCCTGCACCGGGAATTTGGCACCCGGGTTCGCCGGGTGGCCGGGGTCTTGCTGCTCGACCGACTCAGCGGCCTCTATCTTCTGATGTTTTACAGCGGTGTACTGCTGCTCTGGCTGGCCCCTGAATGGCTGGGGCCCTATGCCCTCTGGCTCGGCCTGGGCCTGATTGCCAGCTTGGCCCTGTACTGGTGGTTGCACGGCCGCCTTTTCGCCTATGCGCAACCCGTTTTCTGGTATGCGCTCTCCTATTCGGCAGTGGTACAGGCCGCCCAACTGGTGACCGCCTACTTCCTCCTGCAAGCCCTGCAGGTGGACGCGGGCATCCCGGCCTACCTCCTCCTCTTCTTGTTGAGCAGTATCGCGGCCGTACTCCCGATCACCATCGGGGGGATCGGCAGCCGGGAATTGCTCTTCTATTACGGCGCCGCATGGTTTGGATTGGATGAAGCAACAGCCATCGGGCTGAGTATGGAGTTTTTCATCATAACCGCCCTGGTGTCCCTCACCGGCATCTACTACCATTTCAGGAAACCGGAATTGCACCTCCGGGAACCCTGAATCAGGGGCCCGCGGGTGCCAGCAGCAACAGATAGCGCTTCCCGACCACCTCTTCGCGGGTTTCCGGGTTTACAAAGCGCGCCTGCAGGCGGGTGATCCGAAACTGGTCAGCGACGATTTCCCGTTCCCATTCCCAACCCGATTCGGCCAGGCTTCGGCGCTTTTCTTCATCGACATAGACCCACTGGCCAGCCAGGTCGGTCCGGTTCATGTCCCGGGCAATCCGGACAGGCTCCCGGCTATAGAAATCCAGGGCCCAGGTATGTTCTTCGTTAAATTTAAAAATGGGAGGGTTTGCGGGTATTTCCCGGACAAAATCCCTGGCGAGCTCAGAACCCGCCTGGTATTGCAACAGGGACGGGTAGAAATGCGCATTCATCACCGCATTGATCCCGATACTGGCCAGGACGCTGATTCCCGCCAGGCGTACCAGCGGGTCGGCCATTTGCCGCCAGAGTGCGATGCCCGACCCCACAAGTACCAGGACCAGCGCAGCGGCAGCTGCCCCCGGCAACGGGAATACCCAGAATACAATCCCGGTTACGGCCAGCACCACCACCCCGAATATACCGGCCTGCAGGCGGGCAGCTCGCCGGAGCCACTTCAGATGACTTGCCTCCCTCCGCGCATCGAGGTATCCGGCCGTCAATACGGCGAAAAGCGGGATCAGGATATTCAGGTAGTGGGGGAGTTTGAACTGTGCAAAACTGATGATCAGGAATATAAGGGCAATCCCCCCGAGTGTGAGAACCTCCGGGACCCCTTGATTCGCAACGCGATTCTCCCCATTGGCCACTCCGGCTCCGGCATCGGGTGGGCCCGAAGTTGTTTTGTTTCCCGCAAAACGGCGCACCAGGCGAGAGGCCCTGTTCCCGAAAGCTGCGAGGCCCATCAGCGTCCAGGGCAAAAAGACCCAGAGGAAGGTGTGGAAAAAGAAAAAGTAATCGCTGCTGTTCTTGCCGACCCCTTCCCCGCTGAGCCGCTCAAAACTCTGCTCCCAGAAAATAAACAGGATGCCACTGCGGTTTCCCCGTCCGCGGATAACCTTTTCCGGATGCAGGTCGAATTGCTGGTAGTAGGCGTACAACATCGGGCTGATGGCCAGGGCAAATACCAGGAGCCCCAAAACCAGGCGCAGGTCGGCCAGGCGATGCCACCTGCGGGTGTACGCTAAATGGCACAACAACGGCAGGGCGATAACCACCAGGGCGATCTGACCTTTGGTGGAGAAGGCCAGGCCTGCAGCCAAAGCCCCCCAGAGCAACCCCCGGGTACTCCCCCCCTTCAGGTATCGGAGCAATTGCCAGATGGACAGGGCGGTAAACCCGGTGAGTACGGCATCGGTCCGCACATCGATTACGGAGAGGACAATGGTTTGGGCACTCATAAAGATCAGGGCGGCGAGTCGGCCTGCGTTTTCAGTGTAAAGTTCCTTCCCGATCCCGAAGCACGCCCTCGCGGCCAGCAGGGTGAGCAATAACGCAGGCAGCCTGTAGGCCCAGTCGTGGATGCCGAAGAGTTTATAGGACAGGGCTGCCAGCCAATAGTGCATGTGGGGTTTGTCCAGGTACTGCTCGGTCCCCTTGATCAGGTTGACGAAATCGTTCTCCTGAACCATCCGCATGGCCATAACGGCGAACTGGGCAGAATCATTCTCCATCAGGGTCGCCGGGAGGCCGCAGATATACACGGCGAGCATCCCCAGAAAGCACCCCCAAAACACCTTCCCGCTGATCATCAGAATATTTTTGATTTCGCAATTTTAAACAATCGCGCAAACATCCAGCCGAAAACCACGCCTACCAGGCAGCCGGTCAGGACATCCAGGGGGTAATGGACCCCGAGGTATATCCGGCTGAAACCCACGGCAAGGGCCCAGGCGACCAGGAGGGCACTCCATCCCCGGCGACCCGTCCCCCAGAGAGTCGCAAAGAAGGCGGCCAGCGCCATGGCATTCGCGGCATGGGCGGAAAAATAACCGAACTGCCCGCCGCAATTGGCCTTGACGAGCCGTACCATCCCCTCCAGGGAAGGCTCGTGGCAGGGGCGTAACCGGCCCACCCCGTATTTGAAAAAATTGGCCAGCTGGTCCGTACAGGTTATCAACAAGGCTGCGAAGACCAGTAACAGCAACAGGGGCTTCCACCCCAGGTCCCGCCAGGCCAGCAAAAGCAGAAGTACATAGAGCGGGATGGCGAGCCACTTGTCGGACAGGAAAAGGAAAAATCCGTCCCAGGCCCCGGTGCCCAGGCCGTTGAGTTCCAGGAACCAATTGCGGTCCAGATCCTGTAGCTGCTGCCACATATCAATCGTCGTATCGGGAAATTTCGCGGTCGTAGAAACCTACAGCTTCGGTGATGAGCGCCTCAGCAGACGCTTCGAGTTCCTTCTGGTCTTCTGCCGAGAAGTCCTCCAGCCACTCCACCTCGTCGTTCTCCAGATTCAGGATAAAGCGGGGATATTCCGTATGGACCACAAAAACGGCTGTCGGGTGGTCTGTATTGTCTGCTAACAGGAACCGGGGTAAATCCATAGATCGCTATTTTTTCTCGATTCGTTCCGGGCCGGCCATCAACCGGCGCCGGTTGGCCCGGGGGGTTTGGCGATGAGTCGACCCGTCAGGTAACGGAATCGAAGATACAACATTATTGAGGAGGCGGTAAGCCCGGCCAGTAAGCCAATCCAGATCCCCGTGCTGGCAAGGCCCGTATGCAACCCGAGGTAGTAGCTGACCGGGAAACCGATCAGCCAGTAGGCGATAAAAGTCAGCAGGGTCGGGATGCGCACATCCTGCAGGCCCCGCAGCGCCCCGAGGACCACCACCTGTACGCCATCGGAAATCTGGAATACCGAGGCTACCAGCAAGAGCCGCGCCGCCAGGTCCACCACCTCCCGGTTATCTGCAAAATTCAAGGCATCGTCCAGGTCCAGGTACAGGGTGGGAAACCAGTGCCTGCCCAGCAAAAACAACAGGGCAAAACCGGCCATCAGGAGCACCGTCATCAGGAAAATCGACGTGGCAATGCGCCGCAGTTCCGGAAAATTACGCAGGCCCAGTTGGTTGCCAACCCGGATCATGGCGGCCACCCCAAGGCCCGTCCCGAACATAAAGGTCATGCTGCTCAGGTTCAGGGCAATCTGGTTTGCAGCCTGGGGGTTTTTACCCAAAACCCCGCTCAGCCAGATGGCGGCGGTAAAGATGGCCACCTCGAAAAAGAACTGCAGGGCCGAAGGAAAACCCAGGTTGATAATTTTCCGAAGCATCCGCTTGCCGATCTGCCGAAAGGCGAGGCCTTCGATATAACCCGCAAAAGCCGGGCGGCGGCGGAACAGCCCCCAAAGGATAAAGCACATGGCCACACGGGCCACCAGGGTGCCGACGGCCGCTCCGGTAACCCCCATGGCCGGAAATCCCAGGTGTCCGAATATCAATAAGTAGTTCAGCCCGATATTGATCACATTGGCGACGATGGTAGCATACATCGGGTAGCGCGTCTGGGAAAGCCCCTCGGAGAACTGCTTCAGCGCCTGGAATACGATAAGCGGAATCAGGGAGAGGGCCACCAGGTCGATATACGGCTGGGCAAAAGCCACCACCTCAGGCGGTTGCTCCATCAGGTACATAAGCGGTTTGGCCAGGAGTACAGCCCCGAAAAGCACCAGGCCCAGCAGGCTGCAAAGGACCAGGCCGTGCTGCAGCACCTGCCTGCCTTCCGGCTGGTCGCCCCGCCCGTCCGCCTCCGCCACCAGGGGGGTTATTGCGGTTGAAAACCCGATGCCGAGCGACATGGCGATAAATACGAAACTGTTCCCCAGGGAGACCGCGGCAAGTTCCGCAGTACCCAGCTGGCCCACCATGATATTATCCGCGAAAACGACAAAAGTATGCCCGAGCATCCCGAGGATTACCGGGGATGCCAGGCGGAAATTGTAGCGGAATTCGCGGGTGTATTGCTGCAGCAAAACAAGGTGTTATCGGTTAACGGGCCGGCAGGGTCGTCAGGGTCGTGTTTTGGCTTCTTCCCAGTGCACATCCATTTCGGCAAGGGACATCTCGCTGAGTTCCCTCCCGGCCTCCCGGGCCCGGGATTCCAGGTAGTCAAAACGCGCCATGAATTTCTTGTTGGTCCGTTCCAGTGCATTTTCGGGGTTGATCCCCAGAAAACGGGCGTAGTTGACCAGGGAAAAGAACACGTCCCCCATCTCGGCCTCCAGGGCGTCCGCATTGCCGGCCCGGCGTTCCGCCTCGAGTTCGCCCAATTCTTCCCGTACCTTGTCCAGGACCTGTTCGGGCTGTTCCCAGTCAAAGCCCACGCCGGCTACTTTTTCCTGGATCCGGTTGGCCTTGACCAGTGCCGGCAAGCCGGCGGGCACCCCCTGCAACACACTTTTCTTACCTTCACGCAACTTGATACGCTCCCAGTTCGCCTTGACCTCGGATTCGTCTGCCACCTCGGTGTCCCCGTAAATATGCGGATGGCGGCGGATCAATTTCTCGCAGATCGCCTCAGCCACATCCCCGATATCAAAATGGCCGGTTTCCGAACCGATGCGGGCGTAAAAAACAATGTGGAGCAGTAAATCGCCCAACTCCCCCTTTACCTCCTCCAGGTCGTTGTCGAGGATCGCATCCCCCAGTTCGTAGGTTTCCTCGATGGTCAGCTGCCGAAGGCTCTGCATCGTCTGTTTGCGGTCCCACGGGCAACCTTCCCGCAATTCGTCCATTATGGTAAGTAGGCGGCCGATGGCCTGCAACTGTTTTTCCCGGGTATTCATAGGGCCCTCTTCTTTCGGCAAAGGTACAAATCCGGGGTTTGGCGGCGAATGGAATTTGGCGTAATTTTAATGGCAAACCAACCCGACCCATGTACGCATTGCGCTTCCTGTTTCTCCTCCTGATATTTTCCTCATGCCAACCGGAACCCGGGTTTGACGTCGTCATCCGGGGTGGTCAGTTGCTCGACGGCAGCGGCAGCCCGGCCATTCGGGCCGACCTGGGGATCCGGGGGGATACAATCGCAGCCATCGGGGACCTCTCGGGGCGGAAGGCGAAAACCGAAATCGACGCCACCGGACTCCACCTGGCCCCGGGGTTCATCAATATGCTCAGCTGGGCCAACGTTTCCCTCCTGGAGGACGGCCGCTCGCAAAGCGATATCCGGCAGGGCGTCACCCTGGAAGTATTGGGCGAAGGGCATTCCATGGGACCGCTGAACAAGGAGATGAAACAGGAGATGCGCGACGGGCAACAGGACATCACCTACGACATCCCCTGGGCCACCCTGGGGGAATACCTGCAACACCTGGAAGATCGTGGGGTATCCACAAATGTAGCCTCCTTTGTGGGGAACGGAACGCTTCGGGAATACGTAATGGGATACGAAAAACGAGCCCCAACCCCTGCGGAAATGGATTCGATGAAAACCCTGCTCCGCCAGGGGATGGAAGAAGGGGCCGTAGGGCTGTCGACCTCCCTGATCTACGTGCCGAGCGGGCATGCGTCCACGGGCGAAATCACCGAACTGGCACGGGTAGTATCGGAGTATGGCGGCATGTATATATCGCATATCCGCAACGAGGAGGACAGCCTGCTCCACGCGGTGCGGGAACTCATCCAAATCGCCGCAGACGCCGATGTGCCGGCTGAAATCTACCACTTTAAGGCTTCGGGGCAGGACAACTGGGACCTGCTGGACAGCGCCATTGCCCTGGTAGAAGATGCGCGGAGCCGCGGGCTTGCCATTACCACGGATATGTATATGTACAATGCGAGTTCCACGGGGTTAAACGTACTGCTGCCCGCCTGGGCCAAAGACGGGGGGCACGAAAGCACCATGGAATACCTTCGGGACCCGGCGGCCAGGCAACGGATGATCGAAGAGGTTAAATTTCACGTCCCCCCGGAGAACATCCTGCTGGTTGGGTTCCGCAGCAAGGACATGCGCCACCTGATCGGCAAAAACCTGGCAGAAGTGGCTGCGGAACGCGGTATCCCGCCCCGGGAAGCCATTGCCGACCTCATCTTTGAGGATGACAGCCGGATCCAGGTGGTCTATTTTTCCATGAGCGAGGAAAATGTCGAAAAAAAACTCGCCCTGCCCTACATGGCGATATGTTCGGATGCAGGTTCCTATACAAATGAAGGGGTTTTCCTGGAACAAAGTACGCACCCGCGGGCCTACGGCTCCTTTGCGCGCCTCCTGGCCCATTTTGTCCGGGATCGCGGGGTTATTTCCCTGGAGGAAGCCGTCCGCCGACTCACTTCCCTGCCTGCGGGCAACCTGAAACTCGAGGGGCGCGGGCTCCTGAAGCCCGGTTACTTTGCCGATGTGGTGATCTTTGACCCGGAACGGATCCAGGACCGGGCCACCTTTGAACAACCGCACCAATACGCCACCGGGGTGGAGCACGTACTGGTGAACGGCGTCCCCGTGTTGCATAACGGGGAGCACGCAGGCAATTTCCCGGGACGTTTTGTCAAGGGGCCGGGGTATCAAACGAAAAAACCATAAAAAAGATGATCCGA
Organism: Robiginitalea sp.; assembly: GCA_964226055.1. Taxonomy (GTDB): domain Bacteria; phylum Bacteroidota; class Bacteroidia; order Flavobacteriales; family Flavobacteriaceae; genus Robiginitalea. The sequence goes on from CAXQQM010000182.1 coordinate 20,323, forward strand.
ATAACGAATAGGGTGGCCCTGACCGCCCTGGGGGTCCTGCTTGCAGGCTGTGCCAGCGAGACCAGCCTGGTTGAGGAAGGAGCCGAACTGGAACTCGTCTCCGATGCCTTTGAATTTACGGAGGGCCCCGCAGCTGCCCCCGGGGGGGACGTGTACTTCACCGACCAACCGAACAACCGGATTCACCGCTGGGATGCGGAGACCGGTGAAATCAGCGTTTTTATGGAACCGGCAGGCCGGGCAAACGGCCTGTACTGGGATAGCGAAGGCAACCTCCTCGCTGCCGCCGACGAAAAGTTTGAGCTCTGGCGCATTGCCCCGGATAAGTCCGTGGAAGTGCTTGCGGATAATTTCCAGGGTGCCAAATTCAACGGGCCAAACGATATGTGGGTGCACCCGGACGGCACCATCTATTTTACCGACCCCTATTACCAGCGCCCCTATTGGGAACGCCAGGAAAAGGAAATCGAAGAGGAGCAGGTATACCGGATTCCTGCAGCCGGGGGGGCGCCCGAGCTCGCAGCGGATGGCCTGGTACAACCTAACGGGATCATCGGTACCCGGGATGGAAAATACCTCTACGTCGCGGACATCGGCAACAGCATGACCTACCGGTACGAAATTGCCCCGGACAGGAGCCTGGAAAATTCCACCCTGATGATTACCATGGGTTCCGATGGGATGACCCTGGATGAAAAAGGGAATATCTACCTGACCGGCCGGGGCGTTCATATATTCAGTCCGGAGGGCAAAAAACTCCATCATATCGAAGTGCCCGAAAGCTGGACGGCCAATGTAACCTTCGGGGGCAGGGATGGCAAAACCTTGTTTATAACAGCCATGGATGCCGTTTATACGCTGCGGATGACCGTGGCCGGGATGCACTGGAAGGCCAATTGATCCCGGTTTCCTTACTTTCAATAAAATGAATCTAACCTTATTCCCATGATGAGAACCTCCTTACCGATCAACTGCTTGCTGCTCTTTGTCGCGTCCGGCCTGTTTGCCCAGGCAGACAGTATCCCATTGCCCTTCGACCCTGCCAGGGGGGTGGAATGGACCGGTAGTGAGAAACACTACTACAGCGATATCTGGCAAACCGATGTCGTCACAAACGTTTCCAGGCCCAGCATGCAGGTTTTCCGGCCCAAAGCGGGGGCGGGCAATTCGGCAGCCGTGGTGATTGCCCCGGGCGGGGGCCTCTACGGCCTGAGCATTGAAAGCGAAGGCCGGCAAGTAGCCCAATGGCTCGCGGAAAAAGGCTTTACTGCCTTTGTGCTCAAATACCGCCTGGTGCCCACAGGTGCCGATGGCGTTGCCGAAATCTCCCGGCTTGGCCAGAATGACCCGACCAGCCTGATGGCCAATGTGGGCAAGGTGCTGCCCTACTCCATCCAGGACGGGCTGGGCGCGTTGACCTGGGTCAGGTCCCATGCCGGGGAGTACGGTCTGGATCCCGAAAAAATTGGATTCATGGGGTTTTCGGCCGGGGGTGCGGTAACCCTGGGTGTCGGCTATTCGGCTTCCGGGGAAAATGCACCGGACTTCTTGGTGCCGGTTTACCCATGGACGGACGCCTACCCCGTGGCCCTCGCCCCGGAAAATGCCCCGCCCCTGCTTGTGATTTGCGCCACCGACGACCCGTTGGGGCTGGCAAAGGGCAGCGTGGAACTCTACTCAGCATGGCGGGAAGCCGGGGTCCTGGCCGCCCTGCATATGTACAGTCGCGGGGGTCACGGCTTCGGGATGCGGGAGCAGGGATTGCCG
>CAXQQM010000183.1:0-10735 GCA_964226055.1 Robiginitalea sp.
TCATGATCCTTGGCGGATTTGAACCCGAACAGGCTTATCTAGTACATTTTGCGGCTATTGCCATTGGGCATTTTAACCACTCCAACATAAAACTGACCTGGGGACCGTTGAAATACATTTTGAACAACCCCGTTATGCACCTGTACCACCATGCCTATTACCTGCCCCAGGGTAAATTCGGCGTCAATTTCGGAATCAGCCTGAGTTTGTGGGATTACATTTTCGGCACCAAATACATCCCGGATGACAGCGGGACCATCCCGCTGGGGTTCCCGGGGGATGAATCCTTCCCACGGGATTTTATCGGGCAGAACCTCTACGGGTTCCGCCGGCCCCGAAAAAGCAGGAGGAATCGGGGTAAGGAAAAGGATGGCAAGGGCAGGCAGGAACCTGCTGGCCAATAGGGCTGCGTCCGTTAGTTAATACACTCAGGCGTCCGGCTAGTACACTTTATGCCCCCGCCGGAGCCAGCGGCCCCAGGCACGGTTGAAAGCGTGGACTTTTTCCGTCGGCCCCGTGCGGTCCTCCACGGGCATCCCCTGGTTGACCCACTCGAAAATCCCCCCGTACAGGTTTGAAACGTCCCGAAAACCCGCTGTCCTGAGTTCTTCCGTTATTTTTTCGCTCCGGTATCCCACGGAACAATACACCACTACGGCCTGGTCGCGGGGAACGGCGCTTACCCGGTCCAGGCTGAAGTCTTCGAAGCCCACCCAGTAGGCTCCCGGGATACGGCTTACAACGAACTCCTCCAGGCTTCTGGCATCCAGGAAAACCACTGAATCCCGCCCGGCTGCCTCGCCCACCGCAATCTCCGGAACCGAATGGGAAAGCAGGCTTTCCAGGCGTTCGGCATACCCGGGGTCGCCCACCGGTTGTTGTGCCCGGACTTCAAAGGCCGTAAACGACGCCAGCACCGGCAGGAATGCCAGCCAGAAGGCAAAAAGGAACCGGCCGGGCCGATTCCTTTTCACTCCTTTTCCATACCGTTTCTTATGAAAGCCCCATTGGCTGTCAATTTGCGCCATACACTTATAATAAAGTCGTCGGGCAAATATACTCAGACTTTGGCAGGCCGCTTTCCTTCAGGGCGTCGAAGCCGCCAACTATATCCGCAAAATGATCCCATCCGCGTTGCTTCAGGATGGAGGAGGCAATCATGCTCCGGTACCCCCCTGCACAGTGCAGCACAAATTTTTTGTCTTTCGGGAATTCCGCCAGGTGCTCGTTGATCTCCTTGAGCGGGATATTGACCGCATCCAGGAGGTGCTCCGAGTCGTATTCGCTCCTTTTGCGCACGTCGATGATCACGGGGCCCTGTCCCTTTGACACGAGTTCCTCGAGCTGCGCAACGGTCATCCGGCGGGTGGCGTCCACCTCGAGACCCGCTTGTTTCCAGGCTTCAAAACCCCCTTCCAGGTACCCGAGCGTTTGGTCATACCCCACGCGGGAGAGGCGGGTAACGGCCTCTTCTTCCCTGCCGGGTTCGGTGACCAGCAGGATGGGGTGCTGGACATCCGGGATGAGTTCCCCGACCCAGGGGGCAAAATCCCCTTCCAGGCCGATGTTCACGCTGTTGGGGATGAAACCTTTTGCAAAAGTTTCAGCATCCCGGGTGTCGAGCACCAGGGCTCCTGTTTCATTGGCGGCCGCCTCAAAGGCGGCAGGGCTTAACGGCTGGTTCCCGCGCTTCATAATCGTATCAAGGGATTCGTAGCCCTTGATATTCATCAGGACATTCTGGGGGAAGTACCCGGGGGGCGCGGTCAGTCCGGTTAAGAGTTCCCCGATAAATTCCTCCCGGGTCATATCCGGCCGGAGGGCATAATTTACCTCCTTCTGGTGGCCCAGGGTATCCGTGGTTTCCTCGCTCATCTTTTTGCCGCATGCAGACCCGGCGCCGTGGTTCGGATACACGATCAGGTGGTCCGGCAGGGGCATGATCTTGTTGCGAAGCGAGTCGAAGAGGTGGGAAGCCAGTTTTTCCTCCGTCAGTTCGGACACCACGTGCTGGGCCAGGTCCGGGCGACCTACATCCCCGATAAACAGGGTGTCCCCGGTAATAATGCCGTGCTGCCTGCCTGTTTCGTCAATGAGCAGGTAGGTGGTACTCTCCATGGTATGACCCGGGGTATGGATGGCCTTTACCCGGTAGTCGCCCACCTGGAATTCCTGGCCATCCTCGGCTATCAGGGCTTCGTATCCCGGCTTCGCATTCGGGCCGAAAACAATCTCTGCCCCGGTTTTTTTCCGCAGGTCCAGGTGCCCGCTGACAAAGTCGGCATGGAAATGCGTTTCGAAGACATATTTGATTTGCGCCCCGTCCTTGTTGGCGCGTTCAATATAGGGTTGTACCTCGCGTAAGGGGTCAAAGACGGCCGCTTCTCCCTTGCTTTCGATGTAATAGGCTGCGTGTGCCAGGCAGCCGGTATAAATTTGCTCTACTTTCATGGGTGTTTGCTTTAATAATTTACGGTAAAATTACAAGGCAAGCTCCCATTACACAGTGACTTAGGTTACACAGGCGGACGGGCGGTCTGGGTAGAAACTTTCCGCTCCATCTCGGTCTTTCCGGTAGCCATCCGGCAGTGTTCATAGGCCTCAAACGTGCGTACAAACTGGTTTTCCCTCCCGATCTCTTCGGCCAGTCCGCTGCTGAAGAGGATGTCACGGGTGGGGCCGATGGCCCCGGCCAGGAGCAGCCGGATCCCATCGCGCCGGAGGTCCCGGATCAGGGCGCGGAGCATGTATACTGCCGAACTGTCGATATAACTGATCGCCTCGGCATTCAGGATGATAAATTGCAGGTCAGGCCCCTTCCGCCGTACATGCTTTTCCAGTTCCTTTCGGAAATAATCCTTGTTGCCGAAAAAGAGCTGGCCGTCGAATCGCAGCATCAAAAATTCAGGAAACTCCTCGATATCCTCGGAAAACCGGTTGACGTTCTTGAAGTAATCCGTGCCCCGTATGCGGCCGAGGATTGCGATATGGGGTTTGGAAATGCGATATACCAGCAGGAGGAGGGAAAAGAGGACCCCCAACAGGATGCCTTCCACAATTCCGAGTCCCAGGGTGAGGGAAAACGTCACCACCAACAATACAAATTCATCCTTGCGGTTTTTCCAGAGTTCCCGCGGGTATTTCAGGTCGATCAGGCCAAAGACGGCCACCATGATGACCGCGGCCAGGATGGCGTTGGGCAGGTAGTGGAACAAGGGAGTCAGAAACAACAGGGTGGCCCCCACCACCACCGCGCTGAAGACCGAAGCCAGGGGGGTCCGGGCCCCGTTCTGGTCGTTGACCGCCGTCCGGGAGAAACCCCCGGTTGTCGGGTAGGACTGGAAAAAGGATCCCAGGATATTCGACAGGCCCAGGGCCCGGAGTTCCTGGTTGGGGTCAATCCGGTTCTCACCGTGCTTTTCATCTACCGCCTTCCCCACCGATATCGCCTCCATATAGGCAATAAGCGCCAGGGTCAGGGCAATCGGGAAGAGTTGGGATACCCGTTCCATATCGAAGTTTGGGATCACAAACTCCGGGAGCCCGGCAGGAACCGCCCCGACGATCTTCACGCCCCCCTGGTCCCAGCCCAGCAGGAATACGGCCAGGGTGCCGGCAACAACCGCAACCAATGCACCGGGGACGCGTGGCACCCATTCCTTTAACCCGATGATCAGGATGATGCCGGCAAGCCCGAGACCGAACGTGGGCAGGTGGGTGTCCGGCAATGCCGCCGCGGCATGGGACACCAGCTGCTGGATGCGGTTGCTGCCCGGTATTTCCACACCCAGCAGGTGTTTTAACTGGCTCAGCCCAATGATGATGGCGGCGGCAGAGGTAAAGCCGCTGATGACCGGCCGCGACAAAAAATTGACCAGGAACCCCATCCGCAACAAGCCGAAAGCCAGTTGGAGCACCCCCATGAAAAGCGCCAGGAAAACCGCCATGGCGATGTATTCATCCAAACCGGAAAGCGCCAGGGCCCCCAGGCCACTGGCCACCAGGAGGGAGTCCATGGCCACCGGCCCAACGGCCAGCTGCCGGGAAGTACCGGTGAGCGCATAAACCAACTGGGGAACCAGGGCCGCATATAGGCCAAATACGGGCGGGAGCCCGGCAATCATCGCATAGGCCATCCCCTGCGGGATCAGCAATATTCCCACAGTCAGGCCGGCCGCAAGGTCTCCGGGCAACCAGGCCCTTTTATAGGCGGGCAGCCATTCGAGTATGGGCAGGAATTTTTTCAGAGGTCCAGGACTTTTATATGGTTCCGGTGCAATTCTATTTTCCCCATCCGTTCGAGCTTTTTCAACAGGCGGGATATCACCACCCGGGAGCTGTGCAGGTCGTAGGCAATTTCCCTGTGGGTATTCCGGATGATCGGTTCGTCGGCTATCCGCATTTTTTCCCTGAGGTACTGGATGAGCCGCTCGTCCATATTCATAAAGGCGATACTGTCAATGGCCTGGAAAAGTTCATTGAGCCGCTGGTTGTAACTCTCAAAGACAAACGTGCGCCAGGACAGGTACCTGGCTGTCCACTCTTCCATCTTCCGGACGGGGACCATGACGAGCCGGGCATCGGTTTCCGCCACGGCGCGGATCTCGCTGCGGGTCTGCCCCATACAGCAACTCATGGTCATCGAACACGTATCGCCCTGCTCCAGGTAATAGAGCAGCAGCTCGTCCCCGTCCCGGTCTTCCCTCAGGATCTTGATCACCCCGGACAGGAGCAGGGGCATCCCCCTGATGTATTCGCCGATCTCGAGTAACTTTTCCCCGGCGGCCACTTCCCGCAATACCCCTACCTCTGCGATCTCTGCCAGAAGGGGTTCCTCAAACTGTTTCCCGTATCGCTCCCTGAGTTCCTGGATCATGGCGATTATCTTACGCTACGGGCTATCTCGGGGTCGAACTTAAAAAAGAAATTGGCCCAGATAGATTTGGAAACGGCCCCGATCCAGGGCATCAGCAGCACAAGTGCAGCGACGATTACGCCAAAAATAGCGCCCACGCTGAGTTCGGCACCCGTTAAGAGAATCAGTACAAATACCGCAATGGCCACTGCCACGCCCACGGCGTAGGATACATACATGGACCCGTAGTAGAAACTCGGTTCGATCCTGTACTTCAGTTGGCATTTCGGGCAGGTTTCCCGAACGCGGTTCATATTGCCGAGGTCGTAGGGATGACTGCGGAGGAACCCTCCCTCGTGGCAGCGGGGGCACCGCAGCAACAATATGCTGTAGAGTTTATTTCCTTTTCCAAACATCTCGAGAAATTTTATGCAAAGATACAGATTACAGGCATGGTAAAATGTTACCGCGGTTACACGGGAAAAAAGCCCGATTGCACGGCATGACGAGGGAACCCGCAGATCTTTATTATCTTCAGGCCTTTCCCTTCGGCCAAATCCCATGCAAATCAAAATCCGGAAAAGATATCCCTTCCTTGTACTGGTAGTACTGGTGGCCTCGGCGGCCATCTGGCTCAACCCCATCCTGGAAAAAGTCCTGGAGGGGTATATCCGGAGGGAAATCGTCCTGCACAGTGCCGAAGCCGGATTTTCCCTGGATTACGAAGCCCTGGAGCTCGATATTTTTTCGGAAAAACTACACCTGCAGCAGGTTCGGGCACGGGCGGCGAGTGACAGCTTGCAACCCGTGGGCGAAGGCCTGGGCAGCCTGCGGATCGGGCGCATCACCCTTGAAGGGATCGGCCTGACCAATTTCCTTTGGAACGAAACCCTTGCCGTCCGATCCATTTCGCTCGACACACTCCAGCTGAACATGCGCCGGGTGCTGGCCGATTCCGCATTGGGGGGCCAGGTATCGGAGCCTTCAGGGACGCGGATAGACTCGGTCCGATTACCGGGTATCGAACAGGTCCACCTGAGCCGGTTTGAACTGGACCATTTCCGCCTGAACCTCACCGGGTCCGAACCCAATGACACGGTGGCCTCCTTTTACGGGGACCGCCTGCTGGTGGAAGGGATTGGCCTCTCGCCGGAAGCAAAGGGGACGGGTACCCACCTGGTCCCGGAACTCGGGGGTCTCGAACTGGAACTCAGCCAGCAGCGATATACGCTTACCGGGGCTTCCTACGAATTGTATTTTGACCGCTTCCGGTACCGCCACTCAGACGAAAGCGTACAGGTGGACAGCCTTAGCTTTCACCCCTTGATGGATGCCGCGTCGTTTGCGGAAGCCCGCGACCACAGCTTTGAAACCTACAATGCCCGGTTCTCCCGATTGGATATTGCCGGGTTCGACCTGGACCGGCTGCTCGCGGAAGGGGATATGCGGATGCGATCCGTACGGGTGGACAGCCTGCAGGCGACCATCTTTCGGGACAAGACCAAGCCCTATGATACCGACCGCCAGGTACCCCTGCCCGACGATGCACTGACGCAATTGGAATGGCCCCTGCGGATCGATTCGGTCCTGCTTCGCCATGCCAGCCTGGAATACCGGGAAAAAGTACAGGAATCGGGCCCGGAAGTCCTGGTGGATTTCCCTGAACTGCGGGGTCGTATCGTCCACCTGATATCCGGGGCCGCAGCCCGGGACTCCGAAGACACCCTGAAAATCGACCTGCAGGGGACGCTGCTTGGGACATTGCCCGTGGAGGTTTCCCTGCAAATGCCCTACGCCTCGGACCACTTCCACATGAAGGGGCTTACCAGGGGCAGTTCCGGCCTCCACGAACTGAACCCCACCATCTACCCGGCTATCGGTATGCGCTTTTCCGGGGGACAACTGAACGGGATATATTTTCACGCCACCGGGACTTCCCGGTGGATGGGCGGGGAACTCACCATGCTGTACAAAGACCTGGAAGTAGCCTTTATCAAAGAGGACGGCAACCGGAAAACCACGCTCTCCTGGTTGGCCAATACGTTGGTTCGGAACTCCAACCCGAACCGGAGGGGCAAAACGATTGTGGGTGCCATCGAGTTCTCCCGCGTTCCGTACAAGGGCGTCTGGAACTACGTCTGGAAGGGCGTGCAGTCCGGGGTGGAGAATTCCCTGAACCCCCTGGGCGACCGGAGGACGGAGTAAGTGCTACCTGAGAGCCTACCCCCAAAGGCACAAACATTCTTAATTATTTGTTAATTTTAGTTGTTGTGCCTATATTTATACCTGTAATCCAACCAATTACGTTCATGTCCCACTCGGAAAAATTATACTTCGCGCGCATTGGCACGGCATTGCTCTTCATCTTCATCGCCACGCTGACGCTCCTGTACTTTGAACAAGTGAACGACTGGATCCTCCAGGAATGCACCGAACGCCTGAGTGCTTCCCTGAACAGCGGGGGTGGCACCCTGGTAAACCGCTAGCCCGGGCCACTTCAACCGGGGTTTGAGAACTCATTTCCAGGGGTTTTGTATCTTCTCGGGGAATTTACGTCCCGACATGTCCTTACGTTCCCTCCTGTATACAGCCCTTTTGCTACTCCTCTGCAACTGTTCTTCCAGGCCCGGCGAAACCGGGGGTCAGGCAGCTGATACCACCAAACCCGCCCGTACAGTGGATGCCATTCGGGAAAGCGGGAAGTTGCGGGCTTTGATCGCCTATAGCGCCACGAGTTATTTCCTCTACCGCGGCCAACCGATGGGGTACGAATACGAATTGGCCCGGCGGCTTGCGGCAGACCTGGGCGTGGAACTGGATCTGCGGATTGCCCGTAACCTGGACGAAATGCTGGAAATCCTCCAACGGGGGGAAGTGGACCTGGTAGCCCACGGTCTCGCCATTACCCGGGAGCGGAAAAAAAAGGTCGCTTTTGCCGATTACCTCTACCTCACCCGCCAGGTCCTGGTTCAGCGGAAACCTCGCGGGTGGCGACAACTCACTCGTGACCAGATCCGCGACCGGCTCGTGCTGGACCCCGTGGAACTCATCGGGGATACGGTAAGCCTCCGGAAAAACTCTTCCTACCTGGAACGGGTCAACAACCTCTCCCACGAGATCGGTGGGAACATCTATATCGACACCCTGGACGGCAACCTGGCCACGGACGAAATTATCCAGATGGTGGTGGATAAAAAGATCAAATACACCTTTGCCGACCAGAACCTGGCCCGGATCAATGCCTCCCACCACCCCATCCTGGACGTCAGCGTCCCGGTGAGCTTCTCCCAGCGGATCGCCTGGGCGGTTTCCAAAGATGCCCCCGGTTTGCTCAAAGCCATCAACCAGTGGCTTGAGAAAGAAAAAAAGCAAACGGATTATTATGTGATCTTCAATAAGTACTTCAAGAACCGGCGGAATTTCAACCGGCGCGTGAACAGTCCTTTCTACAGCCTGAATGAGGGGAAGATCAGCCCCTATGACACGCTGATCAAACGGGAAGCCCGGGAAATGGGCTGGGACTGGCGCCTGCTGGCCTCGGTGGTCTACCAGGAATCCCGCTTCAACGCCACGGCCCAATCCTGGACGGGGGCCTCGGGCCTGATGCAACTCATGCCCGCCACCGCTGAAGAACTCGGCGTGGCCGACCGTACCAATCCCCGGGAAAACCTGGATGCCGGGGCCCGGTACCTGGAGTCGTTGTACCAGCGATTCCCTACAGTAGCGGATTCCCTGCAGCGTATCAAATTTACCCTGGCCTCCTACAATTGCGGCTACCAACACGTAGAAGATGCGCGTAAACTGGCAACCGTTAAAGGGTATGACAAAGACTGCTGGGACGAAAACGTGGACCGGATGCTCCTGGCCCTGAGTTCGCCTGACAACTACCTGAACGAGGTGGTGGACTACGGCTATGTGCGAGGGGAAGAGCCCTACCGGTACGTCAAACAGGTTTTTGAGCGGTTTGAGCACTACCGTTCCGTGCTGCTTGAGGTAGGGCCCGACCTGGCATCTGTGCCCTGAAAATAACTGTTGAAAATCCTTTGGTGCCCCCTGTGCGGATACCCGAATCCGGGTCACGGGCAGAATTGATGACCGGGGGCTCCCGGGGTCTTAACGGCCGCCGTTGGCCTGTAAGTCCTGCAGGCAGGCTGCATCCAGGCTGGGAACGTTCCCCCCGGAAATCATATTGACCAACCCCTCGCCGGTTTCCGCAGTCCAGTACATCAGGCAATCCTCGGCCGTGCAATGGCGGCCGTGTTCGGTATCCTGGTGCTGGCTTTGCAATGGGGTCCCCGCGTTCACCAGGCCCAGCAGATGGCCGAATTCATGGTTGACAACCGTGGTTTCCAGTACGGCCGTTGAAGGTGCCAGGGGCTGTCCGCTGAATTCCCGGATGGTCTCCCCAAAAACGACAAAGGACGTATTCCGGTAGGCAATCCCCAGGACAGACCCCGATTCCGTGTTCCCTTCATAGGAACCGTCCAGAAAAATACCGCAAACTGCCAGGTTGTCTGTAGTTGAAAACAGCGTGCGCACCTCGTCTTCCAGTTCCCGGATGTCCTGGGTGGTATACACTTCCTGCCCGGGCGATGCGATTTCCTGCAGGGTGAGCGATATGCCGTCCGGCTTATTCAGGCGCTCCCGGAGGAAGTCCTGGAAATTATCGACGGTAGCCTGGGTGGGCCGCATGCCTTCCACATAGAGCAATTGCAATGAAAGCCCGCCGAAGGTTTCGCCGGACAACAGGTCGGCTGCGGCTTCACCGACAGCGCCGAGGTACCCGGGGGCCCCGTCCGGGGTGCCATTCTCGCTAGCATTTCCAGCCGGGTTGTCGTCCATGGCGTCCGTGGAACAGGAACCGGCCAGGAGTATAAAAAACAAGCAGAAGTAATGAAAGTTACGCATAGGGGGAATTTTCGGTTTCACTGTGACTCTGTAACGAAAAGCCCTGCAATAATCGTATGTTTTCATCAATTGGCAGCAATAATTGCATTAAATCCGAGTTGTAACATTATTCATGATAATTCGTAGGAATTTTCTACTTTCGTACAAGCTGACCTGATAATGATACTCAACGACTTGCTGCTACTCCAGGCGCCGGTCCCCATCGCGGCCCTGGACCAGGACCTGAAATTCCAGGGTTTCTCCGAGGCCTGGCACAACCAGTTCCGGACGGACCGGAGCTCCAAAGGCTCCCGGATTGCAGAAGTTTTTCCCGATATGCCGGAGGAGCTCTTCCTGGACCTCTCCTATTGCCAGGAAGGACTCGAGCGATCGAATGACAGGATCCTGTACCGGCACGCCGACGGAAAAATTGCCTGGTATTCCTGGAAAATGTCCCCCCTGACTGCGGATGGCCCAATGCCCGGGGGCATCCTCCTGGTCCTTGAGAACATTACCGATCAGATGTGGGACCGCGACCTGTTCGAAAAAATGGAGCGGGTAGCCAGGATCGGGACCTGGGAAGTAGACATGGTGAAGAACCAAATTTTCTGGTCTCCGAATCTAAGGGCCCTGCACGAAGTACCCCCCGATTATGAGCCAGTCATGGAGGAGGTCATCAAATTTTATAAAGAAGGGGCAAGCCGCGATCTGGTGCTCAAAGTGCTGGACGAGAATGTCCGTACCGGGGAGCCCTGGGACATCGAAATACAGTTAATCACCGCTAAGGGACGGGAAATTTGGGTCCGTGGGATTGGCGAGGTAGACATGCATAACGGCAAGTGTATCCGGATTCGCGGAACCATGCAGGATATCGATAAACGGAAAAAAGCCCGGCTTGAATTCAAAAAAGTGAGCGAGCGCCTGAATATAGCCAAAGAGGGTGCTGAAATCGGTATCTGGGATTTTGACGTGACCCGGAGAGATCGGAAGAGC
>CAXQQM010000184.1:0-8549 GCA_964226055.1 Robiginitalea sp.
GACCGTTCCAAAATTCCGGCCCTATATTTGCAAAAATACTGATAAATAGCGTTTTACTGACCCTGTATCAGCGGTTTACAGCGTTAAAAATAGACACGCCCCCCTGAATAAAAAACTTTTTGTAACAAAATTCGTCCACTTTCGTCTTCCTGATGTAAAGCAACGTTAAATTGACAACGACAACCATCGACCGACCCAAAATGACACAGGCTGAGTTCTTGCAGATCGTAATGCCTTTTAAGGATAAGCTGTACCGCGTAGCTAAGCGATTGCTGATTTCCTCCGAAGAGGCCGAGGACGCCACCCAGGAAATCCTGATGAAACTCTGGGCAGGAAAGAAGAAAATGGGCCGTTATAAAAATGTCGAGGCTTTCGCCATGACAATGACCAAGAATTTTTGCCTCGACCGGTTAAAGTCCAAACAATCCGGCAACCTGAAGCTGGTGCACAGCAATTACGCGGACAACGGGCATTCTTCCCTGCAACAGCAGGTGGAGGCCCGGGACAGTGTGGGCTGGGTGGAGCGGATTATGGACGAATTGCCGGAACAACAGCGGCTCATCCTCCAGTTGCGGGACGTGGAGTCCTACGAATACGAGGAAATTGAAAAACTGATGGATATGAAGCCAACCGCCGTCCGCGTGGCCCTTTCCAGGGCGCGGAAAGCAGTTCGCGATAAATTAATAGAAAAGCATCGCTATGGAATTGGATAAAAAAATAGAATCGATACTGGAAAAGTATTTCGAGGCCACCGCCACGGAGGCCGAGGAACAGCAACTCCGGGATTATTTTTCAGCAGGGGACATCGCTCCCGGCCTGGAACCATACGCCCCGATGTTCCAATACTTTTCCGAGGCCAAAAATCAACGGTCTACCCGGCAGGTACCACTAACAGCCAGAAGAAACACGTTTCGGTGGCTATCCGTTGCCGCAGTAGCCGTCCTGATGATGGGCCTGTATTTCGGGAATCAGTACCGGGAACAGCAAAAAGCGGAGTTTGCCTACCAGCAGACCCGCAAGGCACTGGGGCTGATTGCCCAGAACCTCGACCGGGGTACGGAAAAAGTAGCCCACCTGAGCGAATTTGAAGAAACCAAACAAAAAATTTACAAAAACAATTAAATCCGAAAAACAATGAAAAAGTATGTAATAATTGCCCTGATGCTCATTGCGCCCCTGGCCGCTTCCTCCCAGTCCATTTTTGACAAGTACGAGGAAATGGACGAGGTGAGCTCCGTGATCGTCAACAAGAACATGTTCGAACTCCTCATCAAGATGGACGTGGACGTGGATGACCCGGAGGCCAAGGAGTTTATGGACATCGCCAAGAGCCTGAACGGCGTGAAGGTCTTTATCACAGAGGACAGCGGGGTATCCGCGGACATGAAGGCCACCGTGGACCGCTACCTGAAGTCTGCTTCCCTGAGCGAGCTGATGCGGGTGAAGGACAAGGACGCCAATGTCAAATTCTATATCCGCGAGGGCAAGGACAGCGACCACGTCAGCGAATTGCTGATGTTCGTGACCGGCATCAAGAACATGGACCTGGAGGTAAATGACCGGCAGATCGAAACGGTGCTGCTGACCCTTACCGGCGATATCGACCTGACCAAGATCGGTGCACTGACCCGGAAGATGAACCTTCCCGAGGAACTCAACAAGGCCGAGAAAAAATCGAATAAGTAACACCAGACAGGCAAGCCCCGGGCGGTAATCCACCGCCTGGGGACCCTGTTTTAATCCCAGCGGGATGAAACGTACAATCACATTTGGCTCACTGCTTGCGGGACTTGCGTCCCTCTTGCTGTTTGTGGGTTGCTCCGGCACCCAGAGCCTGCAGGAATACTATGTGGACAATTCGGAAAATCCGGATTTCCTGGTGCTCGATGTCCCGGCCAATATCCTCAAACTCGACGAAGCCGGGCTGAGTGAAACGGAGAAACAGGCTCTCAGTTCGCTGCGGAAGCTCAATATCCTAACTTTCCGGAAAACCGAAGAAAACGCCCGGTCCTATGAGGAGGAGAGCGCCAAGGTCAAAGCGATCCTCAAAGATTCCGAGTTCAAGGAACTGATGAAGCTCAATACCAAGTACGGACGCGGGGTGGTCAAGTACCTGGGGGACGAGGATGCCATCGACGAGGTGGTGATCTATGGGGACAGCAGGGAAAACGGGTTTGCGGTAATCCGCGTGCTCGGGAAAAATATGAACCCGGCCTATTTTGTCCAGCTGCTCCAGGCAATCGAAAATGCCGATCTGGAAGGGGAGGGGCTATCGGAACTCGCTTCCCTGATCAATATCTGATCCGGAACCGGATTTTTTATACCCCCGTGTAATTCTCCGGCCGGATGGCGCGGAGTTCCTTTTTCACCCCTTCGGATACCTCCAGGGTGTCGATAAATTCTGACATGGTTTCAGCTGTAATGGCCTGATTCGTGCGCGTCAGGCCCTTGAGGGCTTCGTAGGGGTTCGGGTATCCTTCCCGCCTCAGGATGGTTTGGATTGCCTCAGCCACCACTGCCCAGTTGGCCTCCAGGTCCGCTTCAATACGCGATGCATTCAATAGGAGTTTACCCAGGCCTTTCAGGGTGGCCTGGAAAGCGATGAGGGTATGGGCCAGGGGTACGCCGATATTCCGGAGTACCGTACTGTCGGTGAGGTCCCGCTGCAGTCGGGAAATCGGTAATTTGGCAGCCAGGTGCTCGAACAGGGCGTTGGCGATACCCAGGTTCCCTTCGCTGTTCTCGAAATCGATGGGGTTCACCTTATGGGGCATAGCCGAGGAACCCACTTCCCCTTTTTTGATCTGCTGTTTGAAATAATCCATGGAGATGTAGCTCCAGAAATCCCGGTCCAGGTCAATCAGGATGGTGTTGATGCGCTTCAGGCCGTCGAACAGGGCAGCCATATGGTCGTAGTGTTCAATCTGGGTCGTCGGGAAGGAGTAGTGCAGCCCGAGGCGTTCCTGGACAAATTCCTTTCCAAAAGCCTTCCAGTCGATATCCGGGTAGGCGATATGGTGTGCGTTGAAGTTGCCGGTAGCTCCGCCGAATTTGGCAGCACAAGGCACATCGTTCAACAGGTCGAACTGTTCCCGGAGTCGCACGGCGAAAACCTCGATTTCCTTTCCGAGCCGGGTTGGGGAAGCCGGCTGGCCATGGGTGCGGGCCAGCATGGGCACCTCCCGCCACTGCTCCGCCAGTTCGCCGATTTTTTTACGGACCTCCTCCAGGGCGGGTACGTAGACCTCGTTGACCGCCTCCCGGAGGGAAAGCGGGATGGCCGTGTTGTTAATATCCTGGGAAGTGAGGCCAAAATGGATAAATTCCCGGTAGTCGGACAGGCCCAGTTTATTGAATTGCTCCTTGATAAAATATTCCACGGCCTTGACATCGTGGTTGGTGGTCTTTTCGATTTCCTTTACGGCACGGGCATCCGCAGGGTCAAATTCCCGATACAGTTTTCGAAGGTCATCGAAGACTTTTGGTTCCACGTCGCGGAGTTGCGGCAGCGGTAGTTCGCACAGGGCGATAAAATATTCAACTTCTATGCGGATGCGGTAGCGGATCAGGGCAGCTTCTGAAAAATAACCCTCGAGGGAGCTTATTTTATCCCGGTACCGCCCGTCGACGGGGGAGATTGCGTATAGTGGATCGTTGGCCATAGGGCTGGTTGAGTTGGAAAGGGCAAAGATACTGATTAATGCGATTTTTCCAGCAGTTTCAGTATATGGCGGGCACGTGCCTGATAGGCAGCGCTTCCGTTTGCGTAATTCAATTTCAGGACTTCCTGCAATTCCGGCCGGATCCACGGGAATTCCTCCCCCAGCAGGTAGAGCGTCTGCATGGAATAGGCCTTGGGGGCTACCTTATGGGGTCCGATCAACCAATCAAAACACGCCTCAGCCATACGTTCCCTGTGATGGCTCTCCAGCGGGGGCTTTTTACGATGACCGGGTTGGTAATACCTCCCGGCGAGCAACTCACAGATTTTGGCCATGGGGCGGATGGAGGACTCCTCCCGGAGTTGGCTCAGCCCGGAAGTGAATGTCTCCAAATATGGGAACAACCGGGCCGGGTCTTTGTTAAAGACAAATTCCAAAACCCAGCAGGCACGGCTGCCAATAGCATCGTGCCGGCCCAGGCAGATGCCGATTAAATCCGGGAGCCATTGGGGGTTTCCCAGGATTTCTTCCGCCATGGCGAGGCGCTCCTTCCGCGTGGCATCCACGTAGTCCAAACGCTTGAGAAGTTGGCAGTTTAATTCCAATGACGTATTTTGGGTTGGTTAAATCCCCGATATGAAAATAGGAAAAAAAATTGCCTGGGCGCTGCTCATCGTGTTTGTGGGCATGCAGTTCTTCCCACCGGACAAAAACGAAGATACTTCGGACCATCTGGCTACCTTCCTCAGCGAAACCAATCCGCCCGACCAGGTGGAACACCTGATGAAAACAAGCTGTTTCGATTGCCACAGCAATCATACGGTCTATCCCTGGTACAACCGGGTGGCCCCTTTGTCCTATTGGCTTGCCGATCATATCGATCACGGTAAGGGGCACCTGAATTTTTCTGAGTGGGGCACCTATGATGCCGGGGAGAAGGACCACAAGCTCGAAGAGGTTGTGGAAACCGTGGAATCCGGCGAAATGCCGTTGCAGGAATATACCTGGACCCACGCCGAGGCCCGGCTGACAGAGACTCAGCGCAATGCCATTCTGGAATGGGCGCGGCTCAGCCGGAGTCGCCTGGCCGCAGGCGATTCGCCAAAATAGGCAACCCCACCGAGGCGCGTTTCCGGATAATTTCCAGATTGCCGTGTTCCCCGGGTGCCATCCGCGGATCCGGATCCACGAAATACAGCGGAACTCCTTCCTTTTTGTAATGGACCAGCCCGGCCGCCGGGTACACCTGCATGGAGGTGCCTACGATGATCAAAATATCGGCCTGGGCAGTTACCTCAGCCGCCCGTTGCAGCATGGGAACCTCCTCGCCAAACCAGACAATATGGGGCCGCAATTGAAACCCGTCCGGGCAGGTATCCCCCGGCACGATGTCTTCGGTCCACGGGAATACGCGTGCATTCGGCCCGGTACTCCGGGCCTTGAGGAGTTCCCCATGTAAGTGCAATACACGGCTGCTACCGGCCCGTTCGTGCAAGTCGTCCACGTTCTGGGTCACAATCGTGGTGTGGTAGTACTCCTCCAATTGCGCCAACACCATATGACCCTTGTTGGGAGTAACTTCCGCGAGCTGACGGCGGCGCTGGTTGTAGAATTCCAGGACGCGCCGGGGGTCCCGGCGGAATCCTTCCGGGGTGGCCACTTCCTCTACCGGGTGGCCTTCCCAAAGCCCGCCCGCATCCCGGAATGTCCGTATCCCGCTGTCGGCGCTCATCCCGGCACCGCTGAGAACCACCAAACGCCTCATATCAAAGGACTTTTGTCGAGGCACCATGGCGGTATCCCTGCCGTCCGACTCCCGCCCGCTTGGGTGTTCCGGGCTGTCGGCACTTCATCTAATTGAAAAATCTGTAAATTCATCGGGTTGGTAACTTGCATTACAAACGAAATATACGCATGGATTTTGGCCTGCTGGAATATTTGGAGGGATTTCTAACCGAACAGCGGCGCAACCGTTTCCTCGAAGTGCTCGCCAACAGGACGCGATATGTCACCGTGGCACTCCAGGATGTCTACCAGTTGCACAATGCGAGCGCCGTGATTCGATCCTGCGATATCTTCGGCATCCAGGATGCCCACCTGATCGAAGAGCGGTTTGGCGACCGCCTGGATAAGAATATCGCCATGGGGGCGCAGCGATGGGTGGACATCCATCGCCACAAATCGACTGAAGCCTGTGTTCAGGCGCTACGGGAGAAAGGATACCGGATAGTTGCGACCAGTCCGCAAAAGGGGAGTACCCCCCCGGAAGCGCTCCCGCTGGACTCCCCGCTGGCCGTGTTTTTCGGTACCGAAAAGGAAGGGCTGAGCGAAGGCCTTATCCGTCAGGCGGATTTCGCCGTGCAAATCCCCATGGTGGGCTTTACGGAAAGCCTGAATGTCTCGGTAGCCGCTGCCATCGTCCTGCGGGAACTGGGGACCCGCCTGCGTCATTCCCAATTGCCCTGGCGCCTTACCGAAGCGGAAATCCTGGAAAAACGACTGGACTGGGCCCGGAAAACGATCAAATCCGCCCCGGAGATCATCGCCCATTACCGGAAATCTCACTGATTTTTTGTACATTACAGTACACGAACCGGCCCGGTGGCCTTGCCATCCGGGCTTTTCCAACTAAACTGCCCGATGATGACTTTTATCTATATCCTGGCAGCCATCCTGGTGCTGCTCATTATCCTGTACCTTATTGCGCCTGCCCGCTACGACGTTTCCCGCAGCATCCTGATCAACCGCCCCCCGGCTGCAGTTTTCGAGTATTTGAAGTATTTGAAAAACCAGGACGATTGGTCGCCATGGTCCAAGCGGGACCCGGACATGAAGAAGGAATACCGGGGTACGGACGGGACCGTTGGTTTTGTGAGCACCTGGGAGGGGAACAAGGAAGTAGGTGCCGGGGAGCAGGAAATCACCCGCATCGAAGATGGTACCCGAATCGAGAGCCAGTTGCGGTTTTTGAAACCCTGGAAATCCACCTCGGATGCCTATATAGAAGTAGAGCCTGCGGAAGGGGACGCCACCCGGGTCCGCTGGGGGTTTTCCGGTCAAAACGGGTTTCCCATGCGGTTGATGATGCTTGCAATGAGCATGGATAAGATGGTAGGCAAGGATTTTGAAGAAGGGCTGGCCACCCTGAAAACGCGGCTCGAAAGGAAGGAGTGATTTAAAAAAACCTAACTGATGGAACAGAATTTAGTCGGCTGGTTCGAGATACCTGTCAGGGACATGGACCGGGCCAAAAAGTTTTACGAAGCGATCCTGGAAATCGAGATCCAGCTAAACGACATGCACGACCTTAAGATGGGGTGGTTCCCGTTCGCACCGGATAAGCCCGGCGCCTCGGGATCTCTGGTGTACCATGCGGAGTTTTACGAACCCAGCGATTCCAAAGGGGTGATGATCTACCTGTCCTGCGAGGATGTGGCAATAACCCTGGAAAAGATTACCAAAGCCGGGGGCAAGGTCCTCCAGGAGAAAAAACAAATCTCCCCGGACCACGGATACATGGGGCTCTTTATCGATTCCGAGGGGAACCGGATGGCATTGCATTCCCGGAACTAGGCGGTGAAGACCCCGGGTTGGCACGCAGCTATTCCGCCAGTTCCAGCAGGGCGATGGGGTAGGGCGTATCGAATTCCACGCGGCCACCGCTTACCGTCGCTTCACTGTCCGAATAGGCATCCCTAAGAACCGTTCCGTCCCCGAAAAAACCGCGCACATACAGCGATTTGGGTCCTTCGGGTAAATCCAGGCCAACGGCCACCTTATCGCGGTAGTCGCCGTCCGTATAGGTGCGGCTGAAAACATATGGCTGGCTGGAAAGCCGTTTATGCCTGCCTGCCCCGATGGCCGGGTGCCGGTTTCGGAATTGGCCGAGTTTCTGCCAGTGGGCCAGGATTTCCTGTTTTTCCGGCAGGCTGTCCAATTCTTCCCAGTTCATAAACGATCGTAGCGTGGCATCGCCCACAGTTCCTTCCACCACCAGACTGCGGGCACTTTCGTCCCCGTAGTAAATCTGGGAGGCACCAGGGGTAAGCAACAGGATATTTGCGGAGCGGAACGGTTTGGACCGGTCCGGGTCAAACGGATTCCCGTCGTCGTGGGAACTCAGGTAGTTGACAACCCCCAGCCCGTTGAGGTCGCCGTGGAGGAGGTTGCTGTATTTTTCAAAGATCCGGTCATAGGATTGCCCGGCGTCCGTTTTCAGTTCAAAATTGATCAGGCCTTTAAAACCGTGGTCAAAGTAATCCACCTTCCGGTCACCGAAGTCGTAGGTACGGCCGGAGGAGGCCCCATAGCCGTAGACTTCCCCAACCATAAAAAACGGGGTGTCATCCAGGACTTTCCCGGGATTTTTCTGCTTCCAGTTCTCAAACGCATAGGCCGCTTCCCGGTACAGCTCCGCCCAGGCGTCTTCATTGACGTGTTTGGCCGTATCCACCCGGAACCCGTCGATGCCCAGGTCGTTTACATAGTCAGTCAGCCATTTGATGATATAGTACCGGGGTGCCCTGGGGTAACCCGTGCGGTCAAAGAAAACCTGCAGTTCGTCCAGTTCCTCCCTCAGCCGGTTTTCCGTCTTCCATTTGGCCAGGAGCGCATCGGGCAGCACAACGGCTTCGGTGGATTCCGTGCGGATATCCGGCAGGTTTTCCACCAGGGTGCAGGCGGTGGTACCCTGGTAATCCTCGAAGTTGCAGGTGGGGTCTAGACGAACCCATGACTCCGGCCAGGCCGGGTCCTCCCCGGTAACCGGGCCCGTGTGGTTCAGGACCACGTCCATCAGGATGCGGATCCCTTTAATGTGGGCTGCTTCCACCAGTTCGGCCAGTTCAGCCCGCGTCCCGAAGTTCGGATCCAGGGCCGTCCAGTCCT
>CAXQQM010000185.1:0-2997 GCA_964226055.1 Robiginitalea sp.
GTCAATCCTGGGGTCGGGTTCCGTATACCCTTCTTTCCCGGCCAGACGGACGGTGTCGGCAAAGGAATCCTTCCCGTTATAGTTGTTGAAGACGAAATTCAGGCTCCCGGAAAGTACCGCCCGGATCCGGCGTACCCGGTCGCCGGAGAGGATCAGGTTTTTCAGCGTATCGATGACCGGCAGGCCGGCACCCACATTGGTTTCGAAAAGGAAAGGGGCGTTATAGGTGCGGGCGAGCCCCTTGAGCCGGGCATAGACTTCGTACTCCGAGGAACAGGCAATCTTATTGCAGGTCACAACGGAAATGCTGTTTTTCAGGTAGGAGGCGTACCAGCCCGAAACCGTTTCGCTGGCCGTGTTGTCTATAAAGATCGCGTTGCGGAGATTGAGCTCGCGTACCCGGGAAAAAAAGGCGTCCAGGTTGGCCGGCTCCCCTTTTTCCAGGACATCCTGCCACTCCGATACCGGGAGGCCGGAGGTGTCAAAGGCCATTTTACGGGAATTCGAGATCCCCACCACCCGCAGGTTCAGCCGCAATTCCTTTTTCAGCATACGCTGTTGCAGGCCGATTTGCGCCAACAGGCGCGAACCGACATTCCCCACGCCCATCACAAACAGGTTGAGTTGTTTGACCTGCTCCTCAAAAAAGGCTTCGTGGAGCGTATTGAGTGCCTTCTTGACATCCGCAGACCGGATGACGGCAGAAATATTCCGTTCGGAGGCCCCCTGGGCAATGGCCCGGATATTGACGTTGTTCCGACCCAGGGCGCTGAACATCTTGCCGCTGAGCCCCTGGTGCTGTTTCATCTGGTCGCCGACCAGGGCGATAATGGCCAGGTCGTCTTCCGCCTGTACCGGCTTGATCAGCTGCCGGTCCATCTCATAGGCAAAAGTTTCATTCACTGCCCGGATGGCCCGCTCCAGATGCAGGGCGGCTATCCCCACGCAAATGGAGTGCTCCGAGGAGGCCTGGGTGATAAAGATAATGCTGATGTCCGCATTGGAAAGCGTTTCGAAAAAGCGTTTGCTGATCCCGGGAATCCCAATCATGCCGGGGCCTTCCAGGGAAACCAGGGCAATTCCCGGGACATGGCTGATCCCCCGCACAGTCCGGCCTTCCGTATTGCCGCGGGCGTGTATCAGCGTACCTTCCGTATCGGGGTCGAAGGTATTTTTGATCCGGATCGGGATACCTGCATCCAGCACGGGCTGGATTGTTGGCGGATAGAGGACCTTGGCCCCGAAATGGGAAAGCTCCATGGCTTCCTCATAGGAGATAAGCGAAATGGGCCGCGCCTGGCGAACAAGCCGCGGGTTGGCCGTGTACATCCCACTGACATCTGTCCAGATTTGCAATTCTTCCGCTCCGATCGCGGCGGCCAGGATGGCGGCCGAGTAATCCGAGCCCCCCCGGCCGAGGGTTGTGGTATCCCCGCTTGATGTCGCCCCGATAAAACCGGGCAGTACACTGATTTCTTCGGGGTTTCGGAGGGCTCCCCGGATGTTTGCCCGGGTGGCTTCCATCAGCACATGGGCATTGCCATAGGCGGCATCCGTTTCGATCAGTTCCCGACTGTCGCGGAAAACGGCCGGCAGCCCCTCGCTTTCGTAATAGGCCGCAATGAGGAAGGAGGAGAGCAACTCCCCGTAACTCACGATTTTATCCAGGAGTTTCGGGGTGGTCTCCCCAATGAGGAAGGCCCCTTCCAACAGGGTTTCCAGGGTGTTCAGGTCCGTTTTAACGCGTCCGATGACCGCGGCCTGCCGTGCCGGCGGGATCAACTCGCGAATGGTGTCCAGGTGTCGTTTTTCCAGGGAGGCCAGGCTTTCCTGGTAGTCCGTTTTCTGGGCAGCAGCCTGGGCAGCAGTCAGGAGGAGGAGGTCGGTTACCCCGCCCAGGGCGGAGACCACAACTGCTAGGGGCCGGCCGGCGTCGGCAACTATTTTACAGGTTTCGGAAATGGCCTGGGCATTTGCTACGGAGGTGCCGCCAAATTTCAGGACTTTCATAAAGGGTGACTTAAGGGAGTTGGGAACAGGTTACAATACAGATCGGGCCGGAGGAAAATACAGGTGCTTACCCCCAGGGGGTGCATCCCGTGGCGGAAAGGGGGGTCGCTGCAAAGCGGAAAGCGGTTATGCCGGCAAAATCTGATCGCATGGCGTCTACGTTTTTATACGCCTGTCAAAAGTAGCACATTTGGGACCCCGTGCAAGGATTTGACGGATTTTTACAAAGTCCGCACCAAATGTTGCTTTTTCCTCCGGATTGCCACTACTTTTGTAGGGATTCCCGAAAATCGTTCAACAGGGGGAATCCTTCCGGACTGGCGGCAATTCAATTTACAGCATGAAGATCCTCAGCAAAGAACAGAGTTACGAAGCAGACCGCAGGACCCTTGCGGCCCAGGGGATCAGCAGCACAGAACTCATGGAACGCGCTGCCGTTGCAATATTCAACTGGCTGCACAACCGCCTGCAGGGCGCCCCGGTTCGGATACACATTTTCTGCGGCACGGGCAACAATGGGGGGGATGGCCTGGCTGTAGCCAGGCACCTGGCGGAACACGGGTACCACGTCCAGGTGTACCTGGTGAATTACAGCGAGAAACGCTCCGGGGACTTCCGGATCAACCTGGAGCGCCTCCGCCAACGCAAAATCCAGCCGGAACCCCTGGATGCAAATAGCGATTTGCCGGATCTCAGCGAAGCGGATCTGCTGCTGGACGCCATCTTCGGGATCGGCCTGAGCCGCCCGCCGGCCCCGTGGGTCCGGAACCTTATTGCGCACATGACTGCCGCCGATGCCTTCCGGCTGGCCGTGGACCTGCCTTCCGGGTTACAGATGGACGCGGTGCCTGCCCATCCCGAAGGCGTGCTGGCCGCTGATTTTGTCCTGACTATCGGGTCGCCGAAACTCGTGTTTTTCCTTCCGGGGACCGGGAAATTCCTGGAGGATTTCGAGGTAGGTGGTATCGAACCCGATATCCAGTACCT
>CAXQQM010000186.1:0-6635 GCA_964226055.1 Robiginitalea sp.
CTGAAGGCAATTTGTCGCTGGCACGTACGTCGCCGTTCTCGATTGCCGTATAAATGGAATCGATGATTTGTTTGTACTTGGGGACCTTGGAGGTTTCCTTTATGTCGATAAAGTCGATCATTCTCGGGGGTAATTATAGTGAAAATTACGGAATGGACGCTTTTAATCTTCCATTCCTGCCGAGGTTCAGGGGCGCTTTGTATATTTAAGGAACCGTGACGCATGGAACAGGCCCCAGAGCTACTTCCCCCCGCAGGTCCGGGTTTTTTCTGACTCCCGATGATCGAAAAACAAAAACAAAATTCGCCGGGTGACTTCGCCCGAACTGAACAGTACAGAACAGGTATCTCAAATGTGCAGAATACATTTATACGCAAATTACAGCTAACAACACGAAGATGAAAACGAAAACCTTCAAACACGTGGAATACCTCTGGGACGAACAGGAAGCAGCCAAACTCGGCGACGACCAGGTGGCACTATTCCTGTACCGTTCAAACATCCTGGGGTCCGATCTGCGGATCACCAACTACGGCGGGGGGAACACCAGCTGCAAGACCATCGAAAAAGACCCGCTTACCGGGACTGAAACGGAGGTGATGTGGATCAAGGGCTCCGGCGGGGATATCGGGACGCTTACGCGCGCCGGTATTGCCGGGCTTTATACGGACCGGTTGCGCAGCCTAAAGAATGTCTATGGCGGTTTGCAGGACGAAGACCGGATGGTGGGCCTGTTCAACCATTGCATATTTGACCTGGACAGCCGGGCGCCCTCAATCGACACCCCCTTGCACGGGCTCCTGCCTTTCAAACATATCGACCACCTGCACCCGGACGCCCTTATTGCAGTTGCCGCCGCCGAAGACAGCGAAAAAGTTACCCGGGAAATCTGGGGCGACACCATGGGCTGGGTCCCCTGGCAGCGCCCGGGTTTTGACCTGGGGTTGCAACTCGAAAAATGCCTGGAGGAAAACCCGGGGATTCGCGGGATCGTCCTGGGGAGTCACGGGCTCTTTACCTGGGGGGACACCTCCTACGATTGCTACGTAAACAGTCTGGAAGTCATCGAGCTGGCCTCCGAATACATCGCCGGGAAAATAGAGGAGCAGGGACAGGTCTTCGGCGGCCAAAAAGTGGCCCCGCTGCCGGCCGATAAACGGCAAGACCAGGCAGCCCTGCTCATGCCGCTGCTCCGCGGGCTCTGTTCCTCCCACCGGCGGATGATCGGGCATTTCAATGACTCGGAACCGGTACTGGAGTTTGCCGGTAGCCGCGACCTGGGCAGGCTGGCCCCCATGGGGACTTCCTGCCCGGACCACTTTTTGCGGACCAAGATCCAGCCGCTCGTCCTGGAACTCGCCCCGGACGAGGACCTGACCGACCCGGAGGCCACCCTGGCCAAACTCGAGCCGGCTTTTGAACAATACCGACGGGAGTACGCCGAATACTACGAGACCTGCAAGCGGGAAAACAGCCCGGCCATGCGGGATCCGAACCCGGTGATCATCCTCTATCCCGGGGTGGGCATGTTCAGCTTCTCCAAAGACAAACAGACCACCCGGGTTGCCAGCGAATTCTACATCAATGCCATCAACGTGATGCGGGGGGCGGAAGCGATATCCGCCTATACGTCCCTGCCCCGGCAGGAGGCCTTTGATATCGAATACTGGCTGTTGGAGGAAGCCAAACTCCAGCGCATGCCAAAACCCAAAGTCCTTTCCGGCAAGGTGGCCCTGGTCACCGGTTCCGGGGGTGGGATTGGCAAGGCCATCGCCGATAAACTGGCAGCGGAGGGCGCCAACATCGTCCTGACGGATATTGCCGAAGACCGCCTGAAAGAAGCCCTGGGAACCTACAAGCGCGACCAGGCAGTGTCCGCCGTCTGCGATGTCACGAGCCGCAACTCCATCCGGGACGCCTTCAAAAAAGCCACCCTCGCCTTTGGGGGCGTGGATATCGTCGTCCATAGTGCCGGTCTCGCCATTTCCAAGCCGCTGAACGAAACCACGGAAAAAGACTGGGACCTGCTGCAGGATGTGCTGGTCAAGGGACAGTTTGAACTCGCCCAGGAGGCAACGGGAATCATGCGCAAACAGGGTCTCGGCGGTGATTTTATCAGCATCGCCAGCAAAAACGGCCTGGTGGCCGGCCCCAACAATGTGGGCTATGGAACCGCCAAAGCCGCCCAACAACACATGGTACGCCTGCTGGCCGCCGAACTGGGCCCGGAGAAAATCCGGGTGAATACGGTCAACCCGGATGGCGTGATTGTCGGGAGCAAGATCTGGGAAGGCAAATGGGCCGAAGGACGCGCAAAAGCCTACGGCATAGAAGTGGAAGAACTTCCGGCCTTCTATGCAAAGCGCAACCTGATGAATGAAATTATTTATCCGGAGGATATCGCCGCCGGGGTCTTTTCTCTGGTCGGCATTTTGGAGAAATCCACCGGCAACATTATCAACGTGGACGGGGGCATGGCCAATGCCTTCACCCGTTAAACAACCAACATGAAGCTATCCAAAGACCAGATTGCATCCCTCAACAAAGATGCGGCCGGCGGACAGAAGTCCGCTTACGAATTCCTATCTGAAGCCCTGGAAACATCCGGTCACGACGTCGGGGACCTTACCCGTCAGATCGCAGATTTCCAGATTGCCATCCCGAGTTGGGCGCTGGGAGCCGGGGGAACGCGCTTTGGGCGGTTCTCCATGCCGGGCGAGCCTCGGAACCTGGAGGAGAAGTTGGCCGATGTCGGCCTGTTGCACGCCCTGACAGGGGCTGCGGGGGCTATTTCCCTGCACATCCCCTGGGACACCCCCGAAGACTACAAGGCTGTCCGGGAGCAGGCCGAAGAGGCCGGTCTGGTATTCGACGCCATGAATTCCAATACGTTCCAGGACCAGAAGGGTGCCGGGGAAACCTATAAATTCGGGTCCCTGAGCAACAGCTCGGAAGCTTCCCGCCAACAAGCCGTCGAACACAACCTGGAAGTTATCCGGATCGGCGAAAACCTCGGCTCTAAAAGCCTGACCGTCTGGTTGGCCGACGGGGCCAATTTTCCGGGGCAGCGCAATTTCCAACGGGCCTTGGACCGTACGGCAGACAGCCTGGAAAAGATCTACGCGGCCCTGCCCGAAGATTGGAAGCTGTTTATCGAATACAAACCCTACGAACCGAATTTCTACAGCACGGTCATCCAGGACTGGGGCACCTCGTTTATGCTCGCCAACCACTGCGGGCCCAAAGCCTATACCCTGGTAGACCTGGGGCACCACCTGCCCAATACGAACATCGAACAGATTGTGGCTACCCTTATGTACAAGGGCAAGCTGGGCGGGTTCCACTTCAATGACAGTAAATACGGGGACGACGACCTGACCGTGGGGAGCATCAAGCCCTACGCCCTCTTTTTGATTTTCAACGAATTAGTCTACGGCATCCGCAACAACCCGGACAACCCGTATCCCGCCTGGATGATCGACGCAAGCCACAATACCAAGGACCCGCTCGAAGACCTGATCCAATCGCTGGAAGCGATCCGTGAGGCCTATGCGAAAGCGCTGTTGGTAGACCAAAAAGCCCTGGAATCGGCGCAGATGGAACACGACGTGGTCCGTTGTCAGGAAATCCTGCAAGATGCCTACCGTACGGATGTCCGTCCGCTGCTGCGCCAGGCCCGCCTGCTAACCGGGGCGGCAATCGACCCGATCGGCGCCTACCGCAAACTGGATGTTCGCAGGCACCTGACCGACCAGCGGGGGAGGGAAACCGTAGCAACCGGACTTTGACACGCACCGGATGGAACGCACGCTAACCGCCGTTTTCGACATTGGGAAGACGAACAAGAAATTCTTCCTGTTCGACCCCGAATTCCGGGAAGTATACCGGCAGTACGAGCGGTTACCCCTGACGGCGGACGAGGACGGACACCCCGCAGAAGACCTGGAAGCCCTGGTGGCCTGGATGCGCCGGGTCCTGGTAGACGCCCTTAAGTCCGGCAAGCCCATAGGCACCCTGAATTTTTCGAGCTACGGCGCCAGTCTGGTCCACCTGGATGGAGACGGCAGGGTACTCACCCCCCTGTACAATTATACCAGGCCCATGCCGGCTGAAATAGAAGATGCATTTTATGCCGCCTATGGCCCTGAAGATGTATTCGGCAGGATCACGGGTACCTCCCGTTCCGGCATGCTCAACTCCGGGCTGCAGCTGTACTGGCTGAAACAGGCCCGGCCCGGGGTCTTCAAAAGAATCCGGCACAGCCTGCACCTGCCCCAGTACCTCAGCTATGTTTTTACGGGGCGCCTGCTGAGCGAATACACCAGCATCGGGTGTCATACGGCCCTCTGGGATTACGAAAATCAGGCGTACCACCCCTGGGTCCGGAATGAAAAAATCGATCGGGTGCTGCCGCCCATCGTACCGGCCGATGCAATTTCCACCGGGGAGGTGGCGGGACATACCTTGCGCATCGGGCCTGGGATCCACGACAGTTCAGCTGCCCTGCTCCCCTATCTGGAAAGTATCCGCAAACCTTTTATTCTCCTCTCCACAGGAACCTGGAGCATTGCCCTGAACGCGTTCACGGACGGCAGACTAGGTGCAGGAGACAGGGATCGTGACTGCATCCATTACATGCGGATTGACGGCAGGCCCATCAAGGCGTCCCGGTTGTTCCTCGGGAATGAGTTCGGGGTGCAACTGGATGCCCTCTCCCGGCACTACGGCGTTCCCCGGGACCGGTACCGGGAAGTGACTTTTGACCGCAATCTCTACCGGCAGATCCGAAACGCCTTTGTTCCCGCGTTCCGCTGGACAAGCCTGGATACCCGGAACTGCCCGCCCGCCACACGGTGGCCCCACCAAACCTACGAGGCGGCATACCACCAGCTCGTTTACGAACTCTGCCTGTTGCAGGAAGCGCATATCCGGCATATCGTCGGGGACTCGGGGATCAAAAGGCTATACATCGACGGCGGCTTCAGCGATAACGAAGTTTTTGTGGAAACCCTCGCCCAACGGATACAACCCATGCGGATCCGCACCACGGATGCCTCCCTGGGATCTGCCCTGGGGGCTGCCCTGGCGGTTTCCGGTAAAGGCATACCGAAAGGGTTCCTCAAGCATCATTACGCCTTAAAAAAACACAAACCCCTGATCCTTTCCTGATATGGATTTTGACACCCGTTACCCGTCCATCGAATCCCTGCGCGAAAAAGCGCAACGCCGGATGCCGGCCTTTGCTTTCGAATACCTGGACGGGGGCTGCAATGAAGATATCAACCTCCACAGGAATACCGAGGAACTCCGGGAAGTACAGCTGGAGCCCCGCTATATCCGGAAAACCGGTGAAATTGATACGAGTTGCGAGCTCTTTGGGCACCGGTACGACATGCCCCTGGGGGTTGCGCCGGTAGGCCTGCAGGGCCTTATGTGGCCCAACTCCCCCGAAATCCTGGCCCGGGCGGCCCTAAGGCACAACCTGCCCTTTATCCTGAGTACCGTCACGACCACCGATATCGAACGGGCAGCCGAACTCACCGAAGGGCGGGCCTGGTTCCAGCTCTATAACCCGGTAGATCCCGAGATTCGGCAGGATATCATCCGGCGCGCCGGCGATGCGGGTTGCCCGGTCCTGGTGCTCCTTTGTGATGTTCCCACCTTTGGCTACCGGCCCCGGGACATCAAAAACGGGTTGGCACTCCCACCAAAAATGTCCCTGACAAACATCCTCCAGGTCCTGGGCAAACCGCGCTGGGCCCTGCAAACCCTCAGGTACGGCCAGCCGACGTTTGAAACGGTGAAACCCTATATGCCGGGCGGGATGAACCTGCGGCAACTCGGTGCCTTTATGAACCGGACGTTTTCCGGGCTTTTGGATGCCGAAAAAATCAAACCCATCCGCGACCAGTGGAAGGGGAAGCTGGTCCTCAAAGGCGTGGCTTCCGAATGGGATGCGCAGCAGGCCGTGCAACTCGGCTTTGACGGCATCATTGTCTCCAACCACGGCGGCCGACAACTGGACGCGGGCGAATCGACGATCCGCCCGCTGGCGCGCCTGGCAGCCAATTACCGCGACAAACTCACGGTGATGGTGGACAGCGGGCTGCGCTCCGGTCCGGATGTGGCGCGGGCCATGGCCTGCGGAGCCGATTTTACTTTTATGGGCCGCTCTTTTATGTACGGGGTCGGTGCCCTCGGGGCAAAAGGGGGCGACCATACCATTTCCATGTTGAAAACCCAGTTCCGCCAGGTGATGGACCAGCTCTGCTGTGAACGGGTGGAGGACCTCCCGAAACATTTGGTCATATAACAATTTCCGAAGGCCGGCCAATTAGGTCAAACAGGAAATGCCAACCGTACACGCCCGAACCAATTAAATCGAACTGAACAAACCAAACAAGCAAAACCCATGACGCAATTCGACATAGATGAACAAATCGAGGAACTCGCCGGGGGCGAATTCGAACGACAACCCGTTCCCCAATCCCGGCTGAAGAGCTGGAAGAGTTTTCTGGGCATGTATGCCGGGGAACACGCGGCGGGCACAGAGTTTGTAATCGGCCCGTTATTCCTGACTACAGGGGTCAGCGCCTTTGACCTGATCATCGGGTTGCTCGTGGGCAACCTGCTCG
>CAXQQM010000187.1:0-31194 GCA_964226055.1 Robiginitalea sp.
TATACCCGAAAATGGCACCGGGGATAGAAGCCGCGATTTCGGCCTCCCGCACAAAATACTGCATGAGGAGCGTATCCCGGGCGTACGGGGACAGGGCTTCCGTATAGGCGCTGTAGTTTGCCGGCCGGGCCCGGATCAGGCTGTCGGAGAGCTGGCGGAACGCTTTGGGGATATCCTGGGCGGCCGCCTGCGTGCAGATGGCCGAAAGGAATATAAGGAGCAGGGTGTTAATAGGGGATTTCCGCATGGGGGCGTCCGGCTTAAATCATATCCAGGAAGTCCGACTTTTTCTGTCGGGAAACCGGGATTTTATGATTCGGTTTGAGGATGACGTACCCGTCCGTTTTTAGAAATTCCTTGATTTTGTTTAAGTTGATGATAAAGGAATTGTGTATCCGGAAAAACGTGTCGGAAGGCAGCAATTCCCCCACTTCCTTTAATTTTTTGGTCAGGACGATTTTGTGGCCATCGGACAGGTAGATGGTGCTGTAATTGCCGTCGGATTCCGCATAGATGATATCGTCGTTCTCCAGGAAAACCAGTTTCCCGTCTGTGCTCAAAGTAATCTTTTTATGAGAAGAAGTGGCGTTGTGGTTCAGGAGGATCCGCTCGAGCCGTTCGGCAGACATACCCCGGGCGTGGTGCTTCCGGATTTTGGCGATGGTATCCGCCAGGTCGTCGGAATCGATGGGTTTCAGCAGGTAATCGATCGCCTCGTTTTTCAGGGCTTTGATGGCGTACTGGTTGTACGCTGTGGTGATCACCACGGCCACGTCACTATTCTGCATCTTCTGGATAAACTGGAAGCCGTCCATGGCGGGCATTTCAATATCCAGAAACAGGCAATCCGGCTGGTTTTTGTCCAGGTAACTAAGTGCTTTGTAGGCGTCCGTAAAGGAGGCAACCACCGAAATCTCGTTCGAAAAATTGGTCAGTTCCCACTGGAGGCTCTGCAGCGCTTTCTCTTCATCATCGACGATAACTGCCTCTAACATGTTTTCAACTTAATACGTCCTAAATTAAACAAAATTACAGATCAGCCGGCAGGCCCGGGCGTTAACTTGTGTTGATTGCAGGAAACCATTTATGAATGGTTGCAAATCGTTCGCATCCGGTCCGACCTGAGGCGCAGACCCCGGAAATTGCGGGCCAGGCATGGCATTTCAGGCGGAAGGGGGTGCCGGCAGCCGGGGATTTTGCGGATTATACAGGATTTTTGCCCGATTATACATTTCGGACCCCTCCCGGCCCCTGTACACATTACATTGCCGACAGATTTGAAGATAAACGAAAAGATGATGAAACGCTGTCTGTATTACTTCCTGGGGCTTGTTGCCGCGCTGATCCTGGCCGTATGGTCCGGGAAGGCCACCTACGAAGAAGACAGCGTCCTGGACGGGACAGAGACCGCCGTCGTAGGCGGCGAGGGTCCGGATGCGCTGGTTTCCGGCGCACCGCTTGAACAAGTCGGGGGAATTGAACTTAATGCCGAAAATCCGTGAATCAGAGGACCAAATGGATTACCCGGATTGCGGGAATCGCCCTAATCACCCTGGTACTACTGGGGATTATCTCCTACATGACCCCGAGAAATATGCTTCCCGAAAGCCCGGTAGTCACCGGCAAGTACCAATTGTCCTCCCTGCAGGATGGCCAACTGGAATACTTTGAGGGCCCCGTCTATTTTGAACTGGCCAAACAGCATTCGGGATTCCGGCAGATCCCGGTTTTTAAATTACATTTTATCAACCCGGATGTTAAAAAGGGCAAAGGTTTTGGGTTTATCATCCCGCTTTCCCAGGATTCGACCTTTATCCGGGCCGATCAATACCGCGTGGAATCCACCAAGGACGAATTCCTGAGCAGCCTGGGAACGGTTTTCGGCTATGCGGACCTCGTTAAGGAGAACAACGCCCTGTACTTTACAGAATCCGGTAGTATTTCAATCTCGGCGTCGAGTATGGAAGAGGTGGCAGGTGATATGAATATGCTGTTGATGGACGAGAACGGCCGGAGCATGCGCCTCAAGGGGCGTTTCAATGCCCGTCCCCTGTACACCCAGCAGTTGAATTGAACTTATAATAATAACAATGGAATTTTTGTCAAACAGCAAGTACGGCTCTTATACGTTCGTTATGTTTTAACAGCTACGTTCAGGCGTCGGGCGTTTGCAACCAAGCCAAATTTTGGAACTGGTATCTGTTAGATTTTTAGGTTTCGGGGGAACTACCTAGATCAACAACCGCAGCCGCCAACCACGTCGCCGGGGGCCGTACCGTTTGACAAACACCATTCGAAATAATAGACCGAATAGTATGCTTTAATAAGCGACTGTTCGGTTTATTTTTTTCTAATCCACCCGTTGGAATACCCTCAATTTTTTTACAAACCCCGAACCTGCCGTATCGAGGCCTGCGAGGCTAGATTTCAACAGGTTGTGTTAAAAACTTTGGGGTGGATGGGGACAAACCCCCTTTCCTCTTTGCTGGTATTTTCCAATCTTTGTTAGTCCCTATTGCAAGGAAATTTCACACTTTTTTAACTCAATTTAAATCCCGCATTATGTCAGCAGCTGAAGAGCCGATCCTGAAGGAAAATAAGGACAGATTTGTAATATTCCCGATACAACACCACGACCTCTGGGAGTGGTACAAAAAGTGTGAGGCTTGTTTCTGGACCGCAGAGGAAATTGACCTGCACCAGGACCTGAGCGACTGGAACAACAAACTCTCGGACGACGAAAAATATTTCATCAAACACATCCTTGCCTTTTTCGCTGCATCGGACGGGATTGTGAATGAGAACCTCGCAGAAAACTTCGTCAACGAAGTGCAGTACTCCGAAGCCAAGTTCTTTTACGGCTTCCAGATCATGATGGAGAATATCCACTCGGAGACCTATTCGCTGCTGATCGACACCTATGTAAAGGACGAAAAGGAAAAGAACCAGCTGTTCCAGGCCATCGAGAATTTCCCGGCCATCAAAAAGAAAGCGGACTGGGCATTGAAGTGGATCGAGTCCCCGAGCTTTGCCGAGCGGCTCATCGCGTTTGCCGCCGTGGAGGGGATCTTTTTCTCCGGGGCCTTTTGCTCCATTTTCTGGCTCAAGAAACGCGGCCTTATGCCGGGCCTGACCTTCTCGAATGAACTGATTTCCCGCGATGAGGGGATGCACTGCGATTACGCCGTCCACCTGCACAACCACCACCTGGTCAACAAGGTGTCCAAAGAGCGCATCACCCAGATCCTTACCAATGCCCTGGACATCGAGCGGGAATTCATTACGGAGTCCCTGCCCGTCAGCCTGATCGGGATGAATGCAAAACTGATGACCCAGTATCTGGAGTTCGTGACCGACCGTTTGCTCGTGGAGCTCGAATGCGAGAAGGTCTACAATTCCACGAACCCTTTCGATTTTATGGACATGATCTCCCTGCAGGGGAAGACCAACTTCTTCGAAAAGCGCGTCTCGGAATACCAGAAAGCCGGGGTGATGAACAAGGAAAAAGACACAGACTCACAGAAAATCAGCTTCGATGCCGATTTCTAAGGGGTAACCGTCGGAAAAGAGTCCGCTCAATGGCCGGGCTTTTTTCTGCCGCAAATTGAAAATGTTAAGAATTTTAACAGGGCAGGGCGAGCCCGAATACAAATGATCACTAAAAGGAGAAACACATGTATGTAGTAAAAAGAGACGGCAGGAAGGAACCGGTAATGTTCGACAAAATTACCGCCCGAGTGCGCAAATTATGCTATGGTCTGAGCGACCTGGTAGACCCGGTCAAGGTGGCCATGCGGGTCATTGAAGGCCTGTATGACGGAGTGACTACCTCGGAACTCGACAACTTGGCGGCCGAGATTGCCGCTACCCTGACCACTACCCACCCCGACTACGCCAAGCTCGCTGCCCGTATCTCCGTCTCCAACCTGCATAAGAACACCAAAAAATCCTTCTCGGAAACCATGAAGGACCTCTACGAGTACGTCAACCCGCGTACCGGGAAGAAGGCCCCCCTGGTTGCCGACGATGTCTTTGAGGTGATCCAGAAGAACGCCGACACCCTGGACTCGATGATTATCTACAACCGGGATTTCGGCTACGACTACTTTGGGTTCAAGACCCTGGAGCGCTCCTACCTGCTCAAGCTGAACGGGAAGATCGTGGAGCGGCCCCAGCACATGCTGATGCGCGTTTCCGTAGGGATCCACCTGGACGATATGGACGCCGTTCGGGAGACCTACGAACTGATGTCCAAGAAGTATTTCACCCACGCGACGCCCACCCTTTTCAACTCCGGGACACCCAAGCCCCAGATGTCTTCCTGTTTCCTGCTGGCCATGCAGGACGACAGCATCGACGGGATCTACAACACCCTGAAGCAGACCGCCAAGATCTCCCAATCGGCAGGGGGTATCGGTTTGTCCATCCACAACATCCGGGCCACCGGTTCCTATATTGCGGGCACCAACGGCACCTCCAACGGTCTGGTCCCCATGTTGCGCGTCTTTAATGATACGGCGCGGTACGTAGACCAGGGCGGCGGCAAGCGCAAAGGCAGTTTCGCCATTTACCTGGAGCCCTGGCACGCGGATATCTTCGATTTCCTGGAGCTCAAGAAAAACCACGGGAAGGAAGAGATGCGGGCCCGGGACCTGTTCTACGCCATGTGGATTTCCGACCTGTTTATGAAGCGGGTGGAATCCGATGCCGAGTGGACCCTGATGTGCCCGAACGAATGCCCGGGGCTGTACACCACACACAGCGAAGAGTTCGAGAAGCTCTACCTGAAATACGAGCAGGAGGGCAAGGGCCGGAAGACCATCAAGGCGCGGGAGCTTTGGGAGAAAATCCTCGAATCCCAGATCGAGACGGGAACGCCCTACATGCTCTACAAGGACGCGGCCAACCGGAAGAGCAACCAGAAGAACCTGGGGACCATCCGCTCTTCCAACCTCTGTACGGAGATCCTGGAATACACGGCGGAAGACGAGGTGGCCGTCTGCAACCTGGCCTCCATCGCCCTGCCGATGTTTATCAAAAACGGTGAATTCGACCATAAGGAACTCTTCCGGGTAACCAAACGGGTCACCAAGAACCTGAACCGGGTCATCGACCGGAATTACTACCCGATTAAAGAGGCGGAAAATTCGAATATGCGCCACCGGCCCATTGGCCTGGGGGTACAGGGCCTCGCAGACACTTTTATCCTGCTCCGCCTTCCCTTTACCAGCGACGAGGCGAAGAAGCTGAACCGGGAGATATTTGAGACGCTGTATTTCGCGGCCGCAACGGCCTCCATGGAGATGGCCAAGGAGGAAGGACCGTATTCTTCCTATGAAGGCAGCCCGATTTCCCAGGGGCAATTCCAGCACAACCTGTGGGGGATTGAGGATAAAGAACTCTCCGGCCGCTGGGACTGGGACAAACTCCGGAAAAGCATCAAAAAGAACGGCGTGCGCAACTCCCTGCTGGTGGCGCCCATGCCGACGGCTTCCACATCACAGATCCTCGGGAACAACGAGTGCTTTGAGCCGTATACGTCCAACATCTATACACGGCGCGTCCTCTCCGGGGAATTTATCGTAGTGAACAAGCACCTGCTGGAAGACCTGGTAAGCCTGGGTCTCTGGAACGAGAATATGAAGCAGGAGCTCATGCGGGCCAATGGATCCATCCAGCATATCGACGCCATCCCCGACGAGATCAAAGAGCTCTACCAGACAGTCTGGGAGCTCAGCATGAAGGATATTATCGATATGAGCCGGCAGCGCGGATACTTCATCGACCAAAGCCAGTCGCTGAACCTGTTCATGGAAAACGCGAATTACGCAAAGCTGACTTCCATGCACTTCTACGCCTGGAAAAGCGGCCTGAAAACCGGGATGTACTACCTGCGGACCAAGGCAGCTGTCGACGCCATTAAATTCACCCTGGACAACACCAAGAAAAAGGAGGAAGTCCCGGAAGCGGTGATGGCCGAGGAGGGCGTAGTGCCCGAAAAGGCAAAGAACCTGAAGGTGGCAACCACCCCGGTGAAAGACCAGCCGGTAGATGCTGAGCCTCTCAGCGCAGAGGAGATGAAGGCCCTGGTGGCTCAGGCCAAGGCGGCCTCGGGCCAAACCGACGACGACTGCCTGATGTGCGGTTCGTGAACCGGTTTGTGCAGGGGGGCGTCACTGGTATCCCGGTTGGGACCCCCTGCAAGTTTTAGTGTTTATTCATAAAAAATACCCCGGCCTGCTGCCAGTTGCAGCAAACGCCGGGGTATTTTTATTTTACTTCAGGCACGCACGCGGACCCGGGGATCACCTCAAAGGGATCACCAACAGGAAATAAGCCGGGTTCCGGTCAATCCTTGAGCAACGGTCTGACGATGCTGCGGATTACCAGGAAAGCGGCCAGGTAGCCCAGTAAAATGATATAATAGTTTTCCATCTCGAGCTCGCGTATATTATATACGGGTCAAAATAGCCGATTGGATTACCAGCAGGTAAAAAAATTGTAAAGTCGCCCGGACCCGGGTGCTATCGGATTACTTGCCAGCGCGCTAACCCAGTTCCTGATCCGTGGTTTCGGGGGATGCCAGCCGGTTCTTGAATTTCCGGTAGGCATAACGCACCAGAGAGTAAAGGATTACGTAGGTCAGCAATACATAGAGGTAGGTGTCGATTTGGGACATGACATCTTTAGTTTGGGGGATATGCGATGAAATGTACAATTAATTCGATAACGCGCCCAAAAGTGTAGGAAAAATTCGATGAAATGCTCAGGGATCCACCGCGCGATACGCCTCGATCACTGCCTTTTCCCCGGAAATTCCCTCCCGGGAGTTACCGTGTTCCATCCCGAGAATGCCGTCGTACCCGCGGTTGGCGATGTACTCAAAAACATTCGCATAATTGATTTCGCCGGTGGTCGGTTCCTTCCGCCCTGGGTTGTCACCAATCTGGAAGTAGGCAATTTCATCCCAGCAGGCTTCGATATTAGGGATCAGGTTGCCCTCCTGGATCTGCTGGTGGTAGATATCAAAGAGGATTTTACACGCAGGCGAATTCACGGCCCGGCAGATTTCGTAGGCCTGTGCCGACCCGCTAAGGAACATACCGGGGTGGTTCCTGAAGTTAAGCGGTTCCAGGACCATGGTCAGGTTATGGGGTTCCAGGATGTCTGCCGCCAGCCTGAGGCTTTCCACCACATGGGCCGTTTGGTAGCCCATATCCTGCCGTAAATCCAGGTGTCCGGGGACTACGGTCATCCACCGGGCGTTCACCCTCTGGGCCACTGCTACCGCTGCCCGGATTTCCCCGAGGAATTCTTCCCTTAGTGCCGTATCGCCGGAAGCGAGGTTCGGGCGGTCCCAGTAAATGGTATGGGCGACAAAGACCCCCATCCGCATACCCCGTTCCGCCATCAGGCGCGCCATGGCTTCCTGTAGGGCTACCGGCCGGTTGTTCATCCCATTGTCCTCAAAGGATCGAAAACCCGTGTCAGCTATAAAGCGCAACTGGTCCAGGGGGTCTTCCCCGGCGCTTTCCCGGAACATCCCCAGGTGGGGCGCAAAGTCCAGGTTGAACGCTTGTGGCGGTTGGGTGCTGTCAGGGCGTTGCGGCCCCCGGTTGGTATCATGCCCCGGTTCCTGCCCAAATGAAAAAGGGCTTGCGGCGCCCAAAGCAGCCGCAAGCCCTGTATTGCGTATGAATTTCCTGCGTTCCAAGGAAGGGCGGTTAAATGGACCAGGCCTTACCGCCGGTCAGTTCCTGCACGTCCCCGCAGGGGATGTACTCTCCCGGAACGGGCTGGTAGGCCAGAACCTCTTCCCCGATATGCTCGGTGTTCTTATAGGCCCAGATTACGGATCCCCGCAGGTTGTTCGCGAAACTGTACCGGGAGATTGCCTCGTCCAGGGTAGCTTCCTGTCCGGTTTCCACCGCTTCCTGATAGGAGCCGATGGCCTCCATCATCACCGCTTCCTCTTCGGGCGTCTTCTTCGCCAGGCTCTCGGCGAGGACGGGTTCCAGGTCCTCGACGGTCAGGTCTTCGGCAGCTTCTTTCCCCGAGTCGGCCAGGGCCTTGTCGATAAAGGCTCCGAAGGCCATCCGCATAAAGTCCTGTTCAGCGGCAGGCGGAACGGCCTCCATATAGCTGTCGATAAAGGCATGGACCCGTAATTCGGAGGCAGCCGGTGTATCGGTTTTGGGCAGGATGATGTCCACGAGTTGTACCAGGACGCCTCCTTCGGCGTCGCTGAAGAAGACAGGGGTCCAGGCGGGGCCTGCCTCCTGCTGGCAACTCTGCAGGATACTCATTACGGTTGGAGTGGCCAGGGTGAGCCCCATGGCCATTCCCATATTCTTTAAGGCTTTTCTTCTTTCCATTAGATATTTCCTTTTTTAAGTTCTTTTACGGCGTGATCCGCAGCCCGGGCCGTAAAGGCCATATAGGTGAGCGACGGGTTTACGCAGGAGCCCGAGGTCATGAAGGCGCCGTCGGTAACGTAAACGTTTTTGCAATCGTGCACCTGGTTGTAGGCGTTGACTACCGAGGTCCGCCGGTCGCGACCCATCCGGGCCGTCCCCATTTCATGGATCCCGAGGCCCAGGGCGCTGTTCCCGTTAAACGGGGTTACATCGCGGAACCCGGCTTTTTCCAGCATGTCCGCAGCCTGTTCCATCATGTCCTGGCGCATATTCAATTCATTTTCCTTATAACCGGCGTCAAAGGTTACCGTGGGCAGGCCCCATTGGTCGAGCTTGTCGTAGTCCAGGGTCATCCGGTTGTCCTCGTAGGGCAATACCTCGCCAAAACCACCCATGCCGAAGGTCCAGCCCCCGGGTTTCAGGATGGCCTCCTTGAGGTCCTTTCCATGGGAGAGCTCCCCGATGGTGTCTTCCCAGTTGCCGCGGCTGGCGCCTCCCTGGTAGCCGTAACCCCGCTTGAAGTTGTCTGCGTTTGTACTGCCGCCGAGGTTCCGGAAACGCGGCAGGTAGATGCCGTTGGGCTTGCGTCCTTTATAGTATTTGTCGTCGAAGCCATCGAATTTTCCAGACGCGCCCACGTTCAG
Source organism: Robiginitalea sp. (assembly GCA_964226055.1). Lineage (GTDB taxonomy): Bacteria > Bacteroidota > Bacteroidia > Flavobacteriales > Flavobacteriaceae > Robiginitalea. The sequence goes on from CAXQQM010000187.1 coordinate 9,062, forward strand.
GTGGTGGTCCATGATATTCCGGCCCAACTGGTCTGAGTCGTTGCCCAGGCCGTTCGGGAACCGATCGGAACGGGACTGCATCAGGATGGAGGTAGACGCGATGGCGGAAGCGCATAAAAATACCACCTTCGCCTTGAATTCAAACTCTTCCTTGGTAACCCGGTCGATGATTTTCACGCCCGTGGCGTTTTGGGTATCCGGGTAGTAAATGATTTCGTGTACCACGGAATCCGGCCGGAGCGTCAGGTTCCCGGTGCGTTCCGCGGCGGGCAGCGTGGAGGAGACGCTGCTGAAGTAGGCGCCGAAGGGGCAGCCCCGGATACAGCGGTTCCGGTACTGGCAGCGGTTGCGGCCCTCGTATTGTTTGTCGCTGTTGATATGCGCCACCCGGCCGGCAGTCACCACCCGGTCTTCGTATTGTTCGGCCAGTTTCTGGCGAAAGTGGTCTTCCACGCAGTTGAGCTCCATCATGGGTTCGAAGACGCCATCCGGGAGCTGGGGCAGCCCGAGCTTTTCGCCGGTAACCCCGATGTAGGCTTCCACCTTGTCGTACCAGGGGGCAATGTCCTTGTAACGGACCGGCCAGTCCACGGCAATGCCTTCCCTTCTGTTGGCTTCAAAGTCAATATCGCTCCAGCGGTAGCTGTGGCGCCCCCACATAATGGAACGGCCGCCCACGTGGTAACCGCGCATCCAGTCGAACCTTCGGATTTCGTTATAGGGGTGTTCCAGGTCGTTGACAAACCAGAAATTGTGTTGGGCGCGTACGGTATAACCCGTCCGTGCCTGCTTTTCCTGTTTGGCAGCCTCTTCCCTTGGGAGCTGTCCGTTGTGGGGGAAATCCCAGTCGTCCATGTTGGCCGTTGGATAGTCCTCGATGTGCTTGACCATCCGGCCGCGTTCCAATACCAGGGTTTTCAGGCCGGCCTCGCAGAGCTCTTTCGCAGCCCAACCTCCGCTGATCCCGCTACCGACGACAATCGCGTCGTAGGAATCCTGCTCCTGGTTGTAATAGAATTTACTCATTTAGAATGTTTGTTTAATTCCTAAAAGTATTAAATATTAAATTAATTTTCTACATTTAAACGCCCATAAATCCTAGGGTTTTGCAGTAAAGGAGGCATAAAGATACGGATAATGCAATGAGAGCGAAAACCTTAGTGCCAGCCTGCCCGCCAGGCCGTCCGTCCCGGCGGAACCGACCAGCAACCAATTAAAATATCCAATAAACGATGAAAAGACGCAAATTCCTCCACCAGAGTGCCAAGGCTTCGGCCGCAGTTTCCCTTTTCGGAGCAATGGCCTGCAAAGGGAATGAAAAGAAAGAATCCAGCGACGGCAACCCGGAATCCGGCGAAGCAGCGGCCACCGCAGAGGCCGATCTGTTTTTCGACCTCTCCCTGGGCCAGTGGTCCATCAACCAAATGATCCGCAACGGCGGGGTGGACCCGTACACGTTTGCGGAAAAGGCCAAGGGATGGGGCTTTACCGGCCTGGAATACGTCAGCGCACTCTACTACGGCACCTTGCAGCCGGCGGGTTTTTCTGCCGAAGCCATGCAGGAATTCGTCGATAAATCCAACGAGGAAGCACAGAAGCACGGGATGAAAAACGTCCTGATCATGGTAGATGGCCAGGGGAACCTGGCCGTATCCGACGCGGCCGAACGGACCGCAGCCGTGGAAAACCACCACAAGTGGGTGGATGCCGCCGCTGCCATGGGCTGCCATGCCATTCGGGTGAACCTGGCGGGCAGCGACGTCCCGGAAGAATGGATTGCCAATTCCATCGACGGCCTGACGCAACTGGGCAACTATGCCCGGGACAAACGCATCAATGTCCTGGTCGAGAACCACGGGGGGCTCTCCTCCAACGGGGAGATGATGGCCAGGGTTTTCAGCCAGGTGGAACTGGATAATGTGGGCACACTTCCGGACTTCGGCAATTTCTGCATTCGTCGCAACGACCCGTCGGACTACGGTTCGGGCTGTGCCGAAGCATACGATATATACAAGGGCGTCGAGGAGCTCATGCCGTTTGCCAAGGCCGTGAGCGCCAAATCCCACGATTTTGGCCCGGACGGCAACGAGACGGAGATCGACTACGTACGGATGCTGAAGATTGTCAGGGACGCCGGATACCGGGGGTATATCGGGGTGGAATACGAAGGAAGCGAACTCGGGGAGGAAGCCGGGATCATCGCCACGCGGGACCTGTTGATCAAAGCCGCCGGGGAACTGTCATAAGCATCAATTGATTGAATGAAATCGTATTTCCACCAACTTTTTGATTACAACTTTTACTGTAACAAAAAGCTTATCGAGGCTTGCTCGGAAATGAAAGAGGTGTCTGCGCGTACGGCGGAGCTCTTCAGCCATATCCTCAACGCACACCATATCTGGAATGCCCGGTTAATCGGGGGTGAACCCCGTTGCGAAGCGTGGGATCTGCACCCGCTTTCGGACTGGGCGGATATGCACTACGAGAACCAGCGGGCCTCCTTTGAGGTGATCACCAATGCGGACGACCTGGACAGGCGTGTGGGGTACGAGAATTCCGAAGGACGGGCCTTTAGCAATACGCTCCAGGACATCCTGTTCCATATCCTGAACCATTCCACCCACCACCGGGCACAAATTATTATGGAAATCCGGGCCGGTGGTGCAGAGCCCCCGGCCCTGGATTACATTTTTTATAAGCGATAAACCCACCGCCATGAAGGGTCGTATCCAATTGCAGCTATCCGTGATGATGTTCCTGGAATTTTTTGTCTGGGGCAGCTGGTTCGTGACTATGGGGACCTACCTGGGACGGAGCCTGGACACGGACGCTGCAGCTGTCGGTACCGCCTATATGACGCAATCCTGGGGGGCCATCGTCGCGCCCTTTATCGTTGGGCTGATCGCCGATCGGTTCTTCGCGGCCCAGCGCATGCTCGGGGTTATCCATATAACGGGTGCCATTTTGATGTACTTTATCGGTTCCGCGGAGGATTTTTCCGTATTCTATCCGTTGTTGCTGGTCTATATGATCCTGTATATGCCTACCCTGGCCCTTGCCAACAGTGTGGCATTCAACCAGCTCTCCGACCCGTCCAAACAGTTTGCAAGAATCCGGATCTGGGGGACCATCGGCTGGATTGTTGCGGGGATGCTCATCGGCTACGTGTTTCATTGGGAGGCCGAAAACCTGCTGGGTTATACCTTTATGCTGGCCTGTGGATCTTCCCTGGCCCTGGGGCTGTTCAGCTTCACGCTCCCGGATACCCCGCCCAAGTCCAAAGGAGACCGGATTACCCTGAGCGACGTGCTCGGACTGGAAGCACTCAGCCTGCTGAAAAGCCGCAATTACCTGATATTTTTCCTCTCGAGTATCCTGATCTGTATCCCGCTTGCATTCTATTACAGTTTCGCGAACCCCTTCCTGAATGAGATTGGGATGGAGAACGCCGCAGGGAACATGACGTTTGGGCAGATATCGGAGATCGTGTTCTTGTTGCTCCTGCCGGTTTTCCTGAACCGGTTCGGGCTCAAGTGGACGCTGATCGTGGGGATGCTGGCCTGGGGGTTGCGGTATACCCTCTTTGCATTCGGGGATGCCGGTTCGGGTATATGGATGCTATTTACCGGGATCGTCCTGCACGGTATCTGTTATGATTTTTTCTTTGTCTCCGGTCAGATTTACACGGATGTTAAGGCCGGGGAGCGTATCCGTAGTGCCGCCCAGGGCCTGATTACCCTGGCTACCTACGGGGTAGGCATGCTGATCGGATTCAAGGTCTGCGGGATTATTGTGGATGCCCATGCCGTGGAAGACGGCCACAACTGGTCCGAAATCTGGTTGTATCCGGCCGGGTTTTCATATATCGTTCTACTTGTATTCATCCTCCTCTTTAGGAATGAGAAAGTCAGCTACCAACTATAATTTTAATATATTCAAGGCTTGCAACTAAACTAAAACAAACATTATGAAACCAATTAACAGAAAGCGGGTGTTTCTGGCCGCTTGTATCTCGCTGGTGGTCACGTCGATGACGTTTGCCATCCGGGCGGGCATCCTCGACCAGCTGGGCCTCCAGTTCGACCTTTCGGATACGCAACTGGGTTATATCAACGGGATGGCCTTTTTGGGCTTCCCCATCGCCACGATTGTCGGCGGGTTACTCTATAATTTACTCGGCCCGAAAAAGCTCATGATGATTGCGTTTTTCTCCCATATCATCGGCCTGGTGATGACCATCTATGCCGGCGGGTTCTGGACACTGTTGATCTCCACCTTCTTTATCGGTTTTGCGAACGGTTCCGTGGAGGCTGCCTGTAATCCGATGATCGCCGATATGTACACGCGCAACCGGACCGCCATGCTCAACCGCTTCCACGTTTGGTTTCCCGGGGGTATTGTGATCGGGGCGCTGGTTTCAAAGTTTATGACGGATTACGGCATGGGCTGGCAGGCCCAGATTGCCATCATGCTGATCCCCACGCTGATCTACGGATTTATGTTCTTTAAGGAGCCCCTGCCGGAAAGCGAACATATGGAAACGGACACGCGCCTAAATATCAAGGCCCTTGCCAGCCCGTTATTCCTATTTATCATTGTCTGTATGACCCTGACGGCCATCTCGGAATTCGGGCCCCAGCAATGGGTGGAGCGGATCCTCGGGAATTCCGGGGCCAACCCGATGCTCGTTTTGGCGATGGTGACGGGGATCATGGCTCTCGGGCGATATTTTGGAGGCTTTTTGGTGCACCGGCTGAACCCGATTGGGGTGCTTTTGATGTCGGCAATCGTCACGACGGCGGCGGTCTACAGCATGAGCATTGCCGAAGGCGGGATGATCTACGCGGCGGCCATCCTGTTTGCCCTGGGGGTGTGCTATTTCTGGCCCACCATGATCGGATTCACCTCAGAGTATATGCCCAAGACCGGGGCACTCGGCATGTCGCTGGTAGGCGGGGCCGGGATGTTGTCCACGGCTATCTGGCAACCCGTGATCGGGTCCTGGCTGGACAGCGCGCGGCAGTCCGCCATGGATAGCGGGATGGCCCAGGAAGTCGCTGAGCTGGCTGCCGGGAAGGCTACCCTCGGGAAGATGATGTTTTTCCCGCTCACCGTCGCCGTGCTGTTCGGGATCCTGTTCCTGTTCTTCCGTAAGAAACTGGAAGAGCGACGGGTGCCGCAGGCCCATGACATGGCCGACGTCCTGGAGCAAACAAAAGGAAGTTAAAATCATAAATTACCTAATATTATGCCTGAAAAGATAAAACTGGGTATCCTCGGAGGCGGGGGCGATTCGCTGATCGGCGTCCTCCACCGGGTAGCCGCCCATATGTACGACAGCTATGAGATCACCGGTGCGGTCTTTAACCCGGACCACCAGGACAGCCTGGAATTTGCCCGGGAACTCGGGATTCCGACAAACCGGATTTACCCGGATTTCGACACGCTGGTGGCCGAGGAATTGAAGCTGCCGGAATCCGAACGGATCCAGGTGTGTTCCATCCAAACGCCGAATTTCCTCCATTACCCCATGGCCAAGAAACTCCTGGAAAACGGCTTCCACGTGATCTGTGAGAAACCGATGACCACCACGTACGAAGAGGCCAAAACCCTCCGGGACCTCCACGCCAAATCCGGGAAGGTCTTTGCGGTAACACATACCTATACGGGCTATCCGATGGTCCGGCAGATGCGGGAAATGATCAAGGCAGGGGCCCTTGGCAAGATCCACAAGGTAGATGCCCGGTATTACCAGGGCTGGATCAACCCGATCATCCACGACAAAGAAAAGCGGAATTCGGTCTGGCGCCTCGATCCCAAGAAAGCAGGCATCAGTTCCTGTATGGGGGATATCGGTGTCCACGCCTTCAACATGGTGGAATTCACCACGGGCCTGAAAATCCAGTCGCTTCTCTGCGATTTCAATTACCTGTACGACGACAACGTCATGGACGTTGACGGCACGGTGCTGATCCGGATGGACGACCACGTAAAGGGCGTGATCCGCGCCAGCCAGGTTGCCACCGGGGAGGAGAACGGCCTGGCCATTACCATTTACGGCGAGAAAGCCGGTTTCCGTTGGGAGCAGGAGCGCCCGAACTTCCTCTATTTGCTATCCGATACGGACCCGGTGCAGGTATACAAACCCGGACATGCATACAACTCCGAGCTGTCCCTGGACGGCACAAAACTCCCCGCCGGGCACCCGGAAGGCATCTTCGATGCGATGGGCAATATCTACCGGGGCGTTGCCAGGGCCATCCGCGGGCAAGAGTACAACGACGGGGAATTCCCGACCATGACGGACGGGGTCCGCGGCCTGAACTTTATCGAAGCCACCATAGAGTCCCATAAATCAGGAAATACCTGGGTAAACCTCGACGGGTCTTAGACAATCCACAATTGCTCCAATAAAGTCAATTTCCGGTGGGTGCCGTCCCTATATTTAGTTCGATAACTAAATATTCCGATGACCCCGAAATTCCTGTTCCCCCTCCTGGCGTTTTTATTCCTGTTCAATTCATGTGATAAAAATGAACCGGAGGGGGACGGGTTATTCCCCGATCCACGGTTGACGAAGGATTCGCGAATCATCGGCTTGTTGGAGTCTGCTACTGTGCGCGACACCGTATCCCAGGGGAAGGTCGATACCATTTCCGGCGGCGATGCCGTCAATCAGATCCCTGCGAATCTCAATTGTGCGGGGATCGTCTATCCCCAAACGATAGAAGTGCTCAATCAGGCAACCCAGATCACCGAGCGCGTGGTAATCGGGAACGATAGGGAATTCTATGTTTTCCTCGAAAACCTGGACGTCGAAGACCTGGTCGGGGTGAGTTTTCCGTTTTCGGTCGGATTGTCCGATGGGGAGGTCTATACCGCAACCAATTATCAGGAATTGGAGGAGGTGCTCGGCTTTTTCATGGAGACCTGTTTAAACGGGGGCATTCCCTCGGGGGAAGAAGATCAGGGGGAGGATGAGGACGACCGGGATGAAGACGACGATGAAGAGGACCACGACGATGAAGACGACGACCGGGACGACGAAGACGAAGACGATGATGAAGACGAGGATGACTACGATCGCGACGAAGACGATGACGACGATGAGGATGACGACGAGGACGACGAAGACGAAGACGACGAGGACGACGAAGACGAGGACGACGAAGACGATGACGACGATGACTAAACCAGGGAATCCGGTTTATAAGTGAAGAGTAGCCCCGGCAGGAAGTATCGAAAAAGCTTTTATCCTTAAACCCAATTGGCAAATCGGTTCATTTCCAAATTGACAAATCGCCAAATTGGCGCATTGCCAAATTGAAGTTTTCAAATCGGCAAATCTTCAAATCAGCCTTACCCCTCGTACACTTTCTCAAATACCTCGCACACCACGATCATGCTCTCCCTCGGGACCCGCCCAAAGGGCTCCAGTTCCCGGCCGAATGCCTCCCAGTGGGATTTTTTCCACTGCTCCAGGGTTCCGTCCCCTTCCCCTTCCAGCTTGGCGTAGGAGGAGGAGATGCTGAAAAAGGGCTTGAGCCGAACGGCCACAGTCCGGACAATGCACCGGGCCTGTCCTTCCCAATCGGTTAGGATGGTAAAGTCCCCGATCTGCGGCAGGGCCTCCCCCCGGTGCTGCAAGCCCAGGAGGGCATGGCTGTAGGAGCGTTTTTTCCCCTTCAGGACCAATTGGAGGTTCCGGTTGGCCTGGTCGGCATCGCGGCCCAGGGGGCGCACTTTGGGTTCGCCGGAAAAGGCGTATTCCAGGTGACGGTCCAGGTAATCGCCCCAGAGGCGTTTTGCAGATGTATTTTTCATCAGGTGGTGTGGGATTAACTAAAGGCGCCAGCCTTGAATTGTTCGGCTGCGTGATTTGCAGCCCGGGCGGTAAAGGCCATATAGGTCAGGGACGGGTTTACGCAGCTTGCCGAGGTCATAAACGCCCCATCGGTGACGTAGATATTCGGGACATCGTGTACCTGGTTATGCCGGTTGACCACGGAGGTTTTCGGGTCGTGGCCCATACGTGCCCCGCCCATTTCGTGAATGCCCAGCCCGGGCCCTGTTTCCCGTTCGTAGGTTTCGATATCCTTAAAGCCTGCCGCTTCAAACATCGCGACGATCTGCCGGAGGATATCCTCCCGCATGCGGTATTCGTTTTCTTTGAATTCGACGTCAAAGTCCAGCTGGGGCAGCCCCCACTGGTCTTTTTCCGTTTCGCTGAGCCGTACCCGGTTGTCGTGGTAGGGGAGCATCTCCCCGAAACCGGTTGCCCCGATAGTCCATTTCCCCGGTTTCATGATGCTGTCCTTCAGGCCGGCCCCATAGCCCATTTCGGCTACCGATTCCGTCCAGTCGCCACGGCTGGCAGACCCCTGGTACCCGAAGCCGCGGAGATAGTCTTTTTTCTCCGAATCCCGGCCCAGGTTGACAAAGCGGGGAATGTAGAAGCCGTTCGGGCGACGGCCTTTGTAGTATTTGTCCAGGTGGCCTTCCACGCTGGCCCGGGCCCCCAACTGGTAGTGGTGGTCCATGATATTCCGGCCCAACTGGTCGTGGTTGTTGCCGATCCCCTCCGGGAAACGGGAACTCCGGGATTTCATCAGGATACCCACGGTGGCCATGGCCGAAGCGCAGAGGAAAATCACTTTGGCGTTAAAGGTCAGCTGTTCGTGGGTTTCCGTGTCGATCACTTTGACGCCGGTGGCCCGGCCTGTGGCTTCATCGACGATGACTTCGTGGACAATGGCCAGGGGCATCAGGGTCATGTTCCCGGTGCGTTCGGCCGCGGGCAGCGTACTGCTGTTGCTGCTGAAATACCCGCCAAACGGACATCCGCGCCAGCAGCGATCGCGGAACTGGCAGGGGTTACGCCCCTCCGGGACGGCGTTCGGATCGGTAATATGGGCTGCCCGCCCCACTGTGAGGACGCGTCCGTCCGTAAAGGACCCGGAAACAGCCTTTTTCAGGTCTTCCTCCGGGCAATTCAGGCCCATAGGCGGCTGGAATTTCCCGTCCGGAAGGTGGGGGAGCCCCAGGGCCTCCCCGCTGACGCCGATATAGGATTCCACCTTGTCGTACCACGGGGCAATATCCTGGTAGCGAACCGGCCAATCCACGGCAATCCCGTCTTTCTTGTTCGCTTCAAAATCCACGTCACTCCAGCGGTAGCTCTGACGGCCCCAGGTCAGGGAGCGGCCGCCTACCTGGTAGCCGCGGATCCAGTCAAAACGCTTGGTTTCCTGGTAGGGGTGGTCCAGGTCGTTGACAAAAAAATGCGCCACGTCCGGTCGGGGCGCCCAGCCCACCCGCAGTTGTTTGTGGTATTGCCGCTGGCGTTTGCGGTCCATCTGGTTCCCATAAGGCAGGTCCCAGTCATCCAGGTTCGCCGTCGGGTAATCCTCGATATGCTTCACCATCTTGCCGCGTTCCAGGACCAGGGTCTTCAGGCCTTTTTCGCATAGTTCCTTGGCGGCCCATCCACCGGTGATTCCGGTTCCGACGACAATGGCGTCGTATTCTCCTGAGGGTTTACTCACGTTTCCACGGTTTATTCTCGGGTATTTTCTATCTTTATGACGGTCGCTCCGCGACTACCCGGATATTATCGATTCAATAAATATAGGGTATAATTCACAAACTGCTGCGGGATAAAAGCTCCGGCGAAACCGGAGTCCGGGCGCCCTCAAATGCGGGCCGTTGCCCCATTTTACAACGCGGCGGCAAGTGGAAAATTTTACAACTACCAAAAAACTGACAAGAAATGAAAACTATCAAGGGGCCTGCGGTTTTCCTGGCCCAATTCGTCGACGACAAAGCGCCATTCAACAGCCTGGACGGGATGTGCAAATGGGCCTCGGACCTGGGGTACAAGGGCATTCAGATCCCCACCTGGGAACATTTCCTGATCGACCTGGACAAAGCGGCGGACAGCCAGGATTACTGTGACGAGCTAAAGGGGAAAGTCCAGTCCTATGGCCTGGAGATCACCGAACTTTCCACCCACCTGCAGGGGCAGTTGGTAGCCGTCCACCCGGCCTACGACCTGATGTTCGACAACTTCGCCCCCGACGCCGTCAAAAACAACCCGAAGGCCCGGACCGAATGGGCCGTAGACGTGGTAAAGAAGGCCGCCACAGCAAGCCGCCGGCTCGGGATCAAGGCACACGCCACATTTTCCGGCGCACTGCTCTGGCATACCTTCCACCCCTGGCCGCAACGTCCGCCCGGGCTGGTGGAAATGGGCTTTGAGGAACTGGCAAAGCGCTGGAAACCCATCCTGGACCACTTCGATAAGGAAGGGGTAGACGTCTGTTATGAAATCCACCCCGGGGAGGACCTGCACGACGGGGATACCTTTGAGCGCTTTTTGGAGGCCACCGGCAACCACCCCCGCGTGAATATCCTCTACGACCCGAGCCATTTTGTACTCCAGCAACTGGACTATATCGAATACATCGACCACTACCACGAATTTATCCGTTCCTTCCACGTGAAGGATTCCGAATTCAACCCCACCGGGAAGAAAGGGGCATTTGGCGGGTACAACGACTGGGGTGACCGGGCCGGGCGCTACCGTTCCCTGGGCGACGGCCAGATCGACTTCAAGACGATTTTTTCCAAGCTGACCCAGTACGGGTGCGACGTGTGGGCCGTGATGGAGTGGGAATGCTGTATCAAGAGCCCCGAACAGGGCGCCCGGGAAGGCGCCAAATTCATCCAGGACCACATTATCGAAGCCACTGAAAAAACCTTCGACGACTTCGCCGGGGGCGAGATCGACAAGGAAATGCTCCGGAAGATCCTGGGACAATAAGAACCTCACAAACCACTAAATATTCAAACTGAAATGAGAAAAGTGATATTGCTGGCTTGCTGCCTGTTTGCGGTAGCCGCCTGCAAGGAAAACAAGGAAACACAAGCCGAAGAAGTTGCGGATACGTCTGAGACTGCAGCTGCGGAAAGCGATGCATCGGACTGGATTGTCCTGTTTGACGGGACGTCTTTTGACGGCTGGAAGGGCTACAACCAGGATGGGGTGCCGGACACCTGGTCCATCGAGGACGGCGCCATGGTCTTTACTCCCCCAGCCGACCGCCCGGATGGGGCCAGCTACAACCTGGTCACCGAGTCCAAATTCGAGAATTTCGTACTCTCCCTGGAATGGCAGATCAGCGAAGGGGGGAACAGCGGGGTTTTCTGGGGCGTCGAGGAACTCGAGCAATTTGGCCAGCCCTACCAGACCGGCCCGGAGATCCAGGTACTGGACAACGAAAAGCACCCGGATGCGAAAGCGGGTACCACCCACCAGGCCGGAGCCCTCTACGACATGATCGCCCCGTCGGAGGATGTCACGCGCCCCGTGGGCGAATGGAATACCATGGAGATTACCATCGACTACGCCGGGGAGACCGGCAAAGTGGTGATGAACGGTACCGAGCTGCTCACCTTCCCCCTGGGCAATGACGCCTGGGATGCCATGGTGGCGGACTCCAAGTTCGACGGGTGGGAAGGCTTTGGCCAGTACCACGAAGGGAAGATCGGCCTGCAGGACCACGGCGACCGGGTGGCCTTCAGGAATATTAAAATCAAACCGCTATAACCATGAAGAAGTTACTTACCGGCCTGGCAGGAATGGCCCTGCTGGCGGCCTGCCAGCAGCAACCGGAACAATCGACGGAACCGGAAACGGCCGGCGGGCCCGAGCCTATTGTCCATGAGGAATATCAGGGGGAGGAACCTACCGAACCCGAGGAAACCGAGGTTTATGAGCCCGTACCCCCCAAAGTGGACCCCTACGGCCAGGACGGGGCCCCCAGCGATGCCATCGTACTGTTTGACGGGAGCGGGTTTGACCAGTGGCAGATGGTCAACGACAGTTCCGAGGTGAAATGGCACCTGAACGACGACGGTAGTATGACCGTGGCCGACAAAACGGGGGATATCCGGACGAAACAGGAATTCGGCGATATCCAGCTCCACCTTGAGTGGCGCTCCCCGGCGGATGTCCAGCGCGACGGGCAGAACCGCGGGAACAGCGGGGTATTTCTCAACGGGCTCTACGAGGTGCAGGTGCTGGACAACAACGACAACGACACCTACGTGAACGGGCAGGTGGCCTCCGTGTACAAGCAGCACGTCCCCCTGGCCATGGCCTCTGTCCCATCCGGGGAATGGAACACGTACGACATCATCTACCATATGCCCGAATTCAACGAAGCCGGTGAGAAGATCCGCTCCGGGACGCTGACGGTCATCCACAACGGCGTGCTGGTACAGGACCATGTAGAGCTCAAGGGGACGACCCCTTACATCGGCTGGCCGGACAACCCGGCCCATGGGAAGGGACCCCTGATTCTCCAGGACCACGGAGACAACAGCCGGGTGAGTTACCGGAACATCTGGGTGCGGGAACTGTAGGGCTGCGTTGAATAATTTCATTTTAGCGGTACGCCTGCATACGATGTATACAGGGCATCACCCCTTTCATACACGGATAGTGGGGATCGCTACATCTTGCTATTCAAAAGCGACTTTTATTGGTATTTTCAGGAGTGTTTAATTCAGTTCCCAGGGACTACATTCCAGGAGATAAAATTTTTAAAGATGAAAACCTTCCTGTCCTTAATTTTAATGACCTTCCTTACTTGTTCTGCATTTAGTCAGGACGCCATCACGGGAACGCTCCCTGATTGGCAGGGAGGTCCCGGCCAGGTAGCGGTCATGTCCATGGGCCCGCCTGAGGTGGTTGGCACATTTGATGCCGACGGGAATTTCAATATACCCCTCAAGCCTGACTATCTCGTAGAAGTGAAGCAACGAATGGAGGCCGCAAACAACGAAAACACCAATGGATGGACCGCCGAGCTGAATACCCTGGAAAACCGATTTTCCTGTACGGACGGATCACTTGAATTGGTTAATGCGGACCAGCCCTTCACCGGCTTCCCGGCCATGGGGTCTTTTGGGATCATCAACTTGGAAGAAAAAAAAGATTTCGGATACCTGATGTTCGTTAGTTCCCGGGAATTCGCCAGGTCTTTGCAGCCCTGGAAGTTTGAGCCGGGGTATTACGTGCAGTGGTATTACATCAACGAGGACGCACGTGTTCAAGGCGAATGCAGTATTACATCCTATGCGATGAACCAGGAAGAGACCTACGATCATCGCACGCGGTATGATCTAAAACTCAAAGCGGGCTGGAATGTGATTAAGTATGAAATTGAACAGGTCTTCACCGATAAAGAGGGGAATTCATACCCAATGGAGGAAAGCTATTCCGTGCTGCCACAACTACCGTCAGGTGCCAAAATGATGTATTTTCCGGAATAAACATCTAAACCAGCGGAGCTTGGTTGCGGGTCTCCCTTCCCCAATTTCTAAGGCGGGAAGCCATCCTTATGTAGACACGTAAAATTAGTACCTTTGGCAAAACAGACCACGCAGGAATGATCCACTCCATGACCGGCTTCGGGAAACACGTCATCCAGTCTCCCGGCAAGAAAATCACCGTAGAACTCAAATCCCTCAATAGCAAAAACCTGGATATCAATGCCCGGGTGCCCCAGGCCTACCGGGAAAAAGAACTGGTCTTCCGCAACCGTATCGCCAGGGAACTCGAAAGGGGAAAGGTCGATTTCAGCCTTTTTGTGGAATTGACCGGCGACCAGCCGTCCGCGGAAATCAATGGGGCCATTGTCAAAAAGTACATGGAACAGCTCGGGGAACTCGCCGAAGGGGACTCCCAGAACTTCCTGGCCATGGCGCTCCGCCTGCCGGATGCCCTGCGTACGGAACGGGAGGAAATCGACCCGGAGGAATTTGCATCCATCGAAAAGGCCCTGCAACAGGCGCTGATAGCGTTGAAGGAATTCCGAAGGGACGAAGGGAAAGCCCTGGAACAGGACTTCCGCCAGCGCATCGAGGCCATTCTTTCCCATTTGGACGCCGTTGACAAGCGGGACACGGACCGGCTAGCTGCCGTCCGGGAGCGCCTCCAGAAGGCTGTGGCGGAAATCCGGGAGAACGTGGACGAGAACCGCTTTGAACAGGAACTGATCTACTACCTGGAGAAGTACGACATCACCGAGGAAAAAGTGCGCCTGGCCAAACACCTGGAATATTTCAGGCAGAGCCTGGACAGCGCGGATTCCAATGGCAAGAAATTGGGTTTTATCTGCCAGGAAATCGGCAGGGAAATCAACACGATCGGTTCCAAGGCCAACGACGCCCCCATGCAGCGCATCGTCGTGCAGATGAAAGACGAGCTGGAAAAAGTCAAGGAACAAATCCTGAACGTACTCTGATGACCGGCGGAAAACTCATTGTATTCTCGGCCCCGTCCGGCAGCGGCAAGACCACCATCGTACGCCATTTGCTGGAACAACCCAACCTGAACCTCGCCTTCTCGGTCTCGGCGACTTCCCGGCCGCGGCGGCCGAAGGAGAAACACGGGGAGCACTACTATTTCATGACCGTGTCGGAGTTTAAACAACACATCAAAAACGGCGATTTCCTGGAATGGGAAGAGGTGTACCGGGACAATTTCTACGGCACGCTGAAAAGCGAGGTGGAGCGACTCTGGGCCGAGGGGAAGAACGTGATCTTCGATATCGACGTGGCCGGGGGGTTGCGCATCAAGAAAAAGTTCCCGGACCAGACACTGGCTGTATTTGTCAAGCCGCCGAGCGTGGACGAACTGAAGATCCGGCTCAAGAAAAGGAGCACGGAAAGCGATGAGAAGATCAATATGCGGATCGCCAAGGCGTCTGTGGAGCTGGCCACCGCCCCCCAGTTTGACCGGATCATCAAAAACTACGACCTGGAGGTTGCCCTGAAGGAAGCCCGGGACCTGGTGGCGGGCTATGTCGGGGATACTACTTCGGACCCGAAGTCATGAAGAAAACCGGCTTGTTTTTCGGCACTTTCAACCCGATCCATGTCGGCCACCTGATCATCGCCAACCACCTGGCGGAATTCTCAGGCCTTGACCAGGTGTGGTTTGTGGTCACCCCCCGCAGCCCTTTCAAGAAAAAGGACAGCCTGCTGGGCGACTACCACCGGTTCCAGATGGTCTACGAGGCGGTTAAGGAGTACCCGCGGCTGGAGGTCTGCGATGCGGAGTTTAAACTGCCCCAGCCCAATTACACCATCGATACGCTTACCCACCTGCGTGAGAAATACGGCGATTCCCGCAGCTTCTCACTTATCATGGGTGAAGACAACCTGAAGGGCTTCCACAAGTGGAAGAACTACGAGGCTATTCTCGATTACTATTCCCTCTATGTCTACCCGCGGCTTGGGCCGGGCGAAATTCCGGAAGCATTCCGGGACCACCCGGCGATCACCCAGGTGGATGCACCCGTGATGGAATTGTCGGCCACCTTTATCCGGAAGCAACACCAGGCGGGAAAGAACGTACGGCCCATGTTGCCGGAAGCCGTGTGGAAGTACATGGATGAAATGAATTTTTACCGGTAGGGCAGGGGCCGCTGTCCGTGCCTACCAAATTACTGCCCGTGTATTTGAAAATTTTGCCCGCGCCTCCGGTACTTCTACCGATGCGGCC
Organism: Robiginitalea sp.; assembly: GCA_964226055.1. Lineage (GTDB taxonomy): Bacteria > Bacteroidota > Bacteroidia > Flavobacteriales > Flavobacteriaceae > Robiginitalea. The sequence goes on from CAXQQM010000187.1 coordinate 24,636, forward strand.
GGGATTTCTCCTGTTCCCCGATCAATTGCATCGCCCAGGCGAGCCCTGCATCCATCGAATCGAAAATATTGCTCGGGCAGGGCACAAATTGTTGCTCGAGTTCGGCCACCCGTCGGTTTATTTCATTGTATGCAACCACCCCGTAACCGAGCAGGAAAGGGAACAGTTTGTGCGCCTCCAGGTGGAGGGTGGGATCCAGGGAATAGGAGTGTTTCCGGTCTGAGAGGTAGACGGCCGGCCGCTTCCGGTTGTAGAATTCGATGCCGATGGCAATTACCGGCAGGGCACTGTCCAGGGTCACCTGCTGGCCTTCGTCAATCCTGCCGATGACCAGGTTGCGGTAGAACCGAAACGTACCGATTGCCAGCCGGTGTTCTGCCAGGAAGGTAGTCTCGAGATCCGTTCCGGTCATTGTATGCTATTTGTTTTTAAAAGTTACAAATAATCCGATTCGCAAATTTCAGGTTGCGAGAAAATCGACAAACTGTCAAAATATCGGAGGAAATGCACGGCGCATTCGGGCGGGCTACCCGGAAGGGAAAAGTTACCGAGGGGCTGCCCGGGCATGAATTGGCAGAAATGCGCAGGAATGGGCTACTCGCGGCTGCCTGCCGGCCGCAACCGATCGGAACCCAGGTATTCCCCCGTATCGTTGCGGTACCACTTGCGGAGTTCGGGTACCCGCATGGTCCCGATTGCGGCTTGCCCTTCAAGTAGGATGTACTCCCCGTCATTTGCGGCCACGTCATGGAAGAACTGGTAGGCCCCCAGGGCGGAGGTTTCCGGGTCGAAATAGAAGCGCCAGGTGTCGGATCCGGTACCCGGCTCGTACCGCACCTCGATGATCAGGTATTCTTTCCCATGGAAATCGGCCCGGGACACCTGCTGGTCCATCACGGTACCCGGATCCCGGAGTTTCATCGGCAGGCCGTAGAGGTAGCTGTAATAGTCCCGAAGCAGGCCAGCCCGCTCACAGGTAAGGTTCTCGGATGCGGCTGTTTCTTCCGGGAACTCTGCCTCGCCCTGGTACAACAGGCGGCAGTGGCCGCCGTGCACCTGATAGGTCTTGGTGACCCCATCCTGTTCCACGCGGATACGAAAAAGGGAAGCAGCCTGGTCCATATGGATGGTGCTGAGGCGGTCTGATCCGCCCGGCCGTTCGGCCAGGATCTCAAAATCCGCCCGGAGCTGGCCCCACTGACCTTCCGGGTCGTGGTAGGCGACACTTTTTTCCAGCAGTTCGGTGGCGGTTAATTGTTGTGCCCAAATCGGTATAGTTGCCAGTATGAATACCGGCGATAACAGCTTTTTAAATGAGGCGACAGTGAATTCCATAGGTTGTAAAGATTTAAAAAAATCCGCTAACTTTCCGGTAACCGGGTGTCCTGCTAGAGTTTTTCCCGGTATTTTTTGGTTTGGCATACGACATTCTCTCTGGTCAACGCGCCGAGAACGTCAGCCAGATGATCCAGAACCTGATTGTGGTGGCGGAATTGCTTTACGGCCGCCGGGATGTGTTGTCTCCGGCTGAATGAACCTAAAATTTAGATCAGCGAGGTCTTTTCGACTTGTGAAATCGACACAGTGCCCTCATGAGCCTCGCGATACAATTCCAGCAGGTTCATAGTGGCAGTTACAAAATCTTTGGTCTCCAGCAGGAGCGAGAAATACAGGGTGGTATTTTTGGGACTGGACTCCTCTGTGCGGGTGCGTTCCACCTGCTTGGCAATCTTCTGGGAAACCATGTCGAAGAGTTCCTGTTTCCGATCGACGATTTCCCCGATCTTCTCGAGGGCGTCGTCGTCAAATGCACTCTTCGTGGCCACGAGGATTTCCTCTAGTTTGTAATCGATTTCCTTGAGTTCTTTGATCTGGTTGTACTTGAGCTTTTTATGGTTGTTGTGGACGTGTTTATGGCTAACCTTCCCGATGTACTCGAGAGATTGCGCCATATCCTGCAGGTACCCGAGGATGTTGATATAAAAATTGCTTGCCCCAACGCTGCCTTCATCCAGGTTTTTGATAAAGTAAAAGATGCTATCTCGCAAATCGTCAATCTCCGCGAGTAATTTGGCCCCTTGTTTTTTGTTTTTCTTAAGCAGGTCCAGGTCCATCTTGGAGAGCCCGTTGATGGAGTTTGTGTAAATCTTGTTGCTCCGTTTAAGCACGTTTGAAATATTGTCGGCGCTTTCGGAGATTACGCCCTGGAGGGAACTGCTCTCGGCCCGGCTGAGGGTGTCCTCTGCTTTCAATTCCCGGTTCTTCCGGCGGTGTGAAATATAATTCCTCGCCAAAAGGAGAATCGCGATAAAAAGTAAAATGCCAATGGCTGTACCCCTGCCGAAACTGATGATGGTCAGGATGGCTCCGGAGGCGATAAACGCAATGATGGCTGTCATGAACCACCCCCCGATAACATTCAGCACGCCCGCTACGCGGTACACGGCGCTTTCGCTCCCCCAGGCCCGGTCGGCCAGGGAGGTCCCCATCGCCACCATAAAGGTCACATAGGTGGTGGACAGCGGCAATTTATAAGATGTCGCTATGGAAATCAGGATACCAGCCACCATCAGGTTTACGGCAGCCCGTACCATATCAAAGGCGGCTAGCTCATGTACTTTGCCTTTGTTGAGTTTGATCACCGGCTTTTCAAATCGTTTGTCGATACGCTGCTGCAGGGTGTCCGGGAGGACCGTCCGGGTGTAGGTACCGATCATTACCGAAAAGCGCACCAGGCTACGGGAGAGGAAATTGGGTTCAAAACGTTCCCGGGCCTCTCCTTCCCGGGCCAGGTTGATTTCGGTGTCCGCTACGTACCGGGCCTTTTTGGAAAACCACAGGGTGATGACCATAACCAGGCCGGAAATGAACAGCAAAACGGTTGGGGTGGGCACCTTGGTGGCCAGGACGTTCATGCTGAAGCTGGCCGGATCCACCCCGGAGGCTGTCCACGCTTCGTAGGACTGGTAGGCGGCAATCGGCACGCCGATAAAATTGACCAGGTCGTTGCCTGCAAATGCCAGTGCAAGGGCAAAGGTGCCCACGCCGATAATCAATTTATAGATATTGACACCCGCCATCCGCGTGAGCAGGAATGAGAGGAATGACCAGAATACGATGCTGACCAGGATGATCGGGAGCACCTGCGATTCCAGGAATTCTGAAATTTTGATGCCTCCGATACTCTCGTATGTAACGTCTGCAAATGGGGTGCCTTTAATCCCCTTCATAAAAATGAAATACGTAATGGCCGAAAGAGCGACCCCGCCAAACAAAGCGCCTACCCAGGCCTGCTTTTTCTGGAAATTGTAGGAGAGCAACAGCCGGCAGACCCATTGGACGAATGCCCCAATCGAAAAGGCGACAACCACGGATAAAAGTATCCCCAGGATAATTTCGGTGGCTTTGGTGGTATTGATATAGTTTACTGCATCCGAAAAACTGCCCCCGTCCGCTGCAATTTTTATCATCGACATGGCTACTGCGGCCCCGAGCAACTCAAATACGATGGAAACCGTTGTGGAGGTAGGCATCCCAAGGGTGTTGAAAAAGTCGAGCAGCAGGATATCGGTTATCATCACGGCCATGAATATGAACATGATTTCATCGAAATAGAATTCCCCCGGGTTGAAGATGCCTTTTCGGGCGACTTCCATCATCCCGCTGGAAAAAATAGCGCCAAAGGCGATCCCGAGGCTGGCAACAATCATGATAGTCCGGAAAGAAATCGCTTTTGAACCGATGGCGGAGTTCAGGAAATTAACGGCATCATTGCTTACGCCAACTACCAGGTCGGCAATGGCCAGGGCGGCCAGGGCAATGATCATTAGCAGGTAAATATTGTCCATAAAAATGCCTTAAATCAATTTACAAATATCTCGCCTAAAACCCTGGCGGGTGTTACGTTAAAGTTATATTTATTATTAGAAATGGAGGTCTACCTGCAGCCGCCACATGAGTTCATCCGATCCGGTTTCGGCATGTGCATAACTGAGGTCGGTTTGTACCTTGAGTTTATGTCCGGAAAGGTATTTTGAGAACCCCAGCGTATATTGGGTCAGCGGGGCCGCTCCCGTCACGGATTCGTCCAGGGCAATATGCGTATAACGCCCTGCGATTTCCCAATTTTTCCGCAGGAGGTATCCGCCCATCAGGTTCAGGCCGCTTCCTACTGCAACGACATCTCCAGTGGGGGAGCCGTCGCTATTCAGGGCAATAGGGTCATCGGCATTCCGGTTGGCGTATTCGCCCATAAAGGAAATACCACGGTATTTGAAGACCGCATCGACAAACAGGGTCGAAATTGGCGTTTCGAACAAGCCGGTATCCGTGAACATATAAGCCCCCAGGTTGCTCCTTGTTTTCACTGCATCGTCGTTGTAATCATAGGTGGCTGCCAACATGAGTTTGGGTTCGGGTTCGCGGATGAGATCGCTCCCCAGGTAATCTCCTCCTTTGGTGAATTCCCCGAAAGGCAACAGTTCAATCCGGCCCGTGTACTGGTATCCGCCCTGGTTCCCTTCGGTTACATTTCGGCCCTCCCCCTGGGAAAAGGCGAGGATCTCTCGTATCAGGAAACTGTCGGATAGCCATGTGTGGTGCCGGAGCTGGAAACCGACATCCCGGTCGATATTGAAGCGGCTGTTGAGCAGGGAACGGTTTACGAGTTGCAGGTTTCCCGAGGAAATGACCCGTTCCACATTGCCGGGGAGTTTGGTCTGCCCCGCCCATAGGACAAAATTTTCGTAGAAATTCCACTTGACGACGGCATCCAGGATATATCTGGGGGCGTTCCGGGTAAACTCCGACCCACCCGAAATATCCCGGTTGGATAGGCCCAACTCAATTTTATATTCCAATTGAGGGGAAAACGCATGTCCGTCGAATTTGAGGCGGGATCTGCGGATTTGAAAATTAGACTGGGGGTCTGTCAGGGAGCCCTCGGCGTTCTCCGACCAGGTGGATTGGGTTAAAAATTGCATTCGCAGGCCGATTTTCATCGTCCAGCTACTGTCTTTGCCTACCAGGTTGAAAAGTCCCTTGCCAAAGGCCGGGGCGTTTTCCTGTTGTGCGGAAAGCGCAAACCCCAGGAACATAATGGGGAGAATCACCCATTTACGGAATCCCATGAAAGTTTAGTTTTTTGTCACGGCAAAGAACCGAAATCCTTATTAAGCCAAGGTTAACTAAACATTATTGGAATAACAACTAAAAAAAAACTGCCTTGGCCAAAGGCAGTTCATGTATCCATAAAAATACAGTCGACAAAAACTAAACTTAATATGGGATACAAAGTGTGATTAATCACATTACAAATCTGGCACTTACAGATAAGTTTTGGGTAATGGGAATATTAAGGAATTATAAAAACTCGCACGTGACAGGAAAGATATGGGCACTAAAAATCAGTGTTTTACGTTCTAATGTAAAATTAACGTTACGTAAAAGTTGATTAAAGGTTAAAATTGTCGTATCTTAGAATCTGCAAAATGAAGCATATGAAGCGCCTGTTATATATTTTACTGATCGTTCCGGCACTGGTCCTTGCCCAGCAGAAACCGGACATGGAATTACTGCAAGAGGTCAATCTTGTGGAAGCTGTATACTTCCATGATAATGGCACGGTTAGCCAGAAAGGAACATTTAACCTCAATGGGGAACTCCACGGGAATTGGGTAAGTTACTCTGCCAGCGGCGAGAAACTGGCCATGGGCTCCTATATCAACGGGAAGAAACACGGCAAGTGGTTTTTCTGGGATAACGAGGTATTGCGCGAAGTGGACTATGACTTAAACCTGGTGGCTTCCGTACAGGAGTGGCGCAATGGCGAACCCCTTGCAGTCAATAAGTAAGCCAAAAAGAATTCAAATGAAAAAGCCCCGCCGAAACCGGCGGGGCTTTTCTTTTGAGAACAAGTGTAAAAGGGTATTTCAGCTAATTATTCCCCGGTATACCAGGTGAACACGGAGGTGTCCACTCCGGTTCCGCCAAAGACGTCGTCGTCAACGGTGGTCATGGCTGTACCGTCTACTTCGATATTCCCTACCGGGCCGCCGTCACGCATTTCCACGTTTACGGTGTACCCGTCCAGCAGGATATTGCTGATAATGGCACCGGTGGTTTTCTTGAATTGCAGGGCCGTGCCGCCGGTGGAGGAAACAGCCGTGAAATTCTCCAGGGTCGGAACCGCAACCCCCGCATCCACACCATCGGCCTCTACCGCAGTAGAGAATCCTTCGATGTCGTGTACAACCAGGGTGTTGGTCAGTGTGCCGTTCCAGCCTTCCGTCCAGTCCACCGCGTCGTCTTCGTTGTTGGCCAGGTAAAAATTCGAAGCACTGACCGTACCGCCAAAGAATTCAACCCCGTCGTCCGTACCGTTCAGGATGGCGACGTTGTCAATGGTGGTCCCGGAACCAACGGCGTACAGGGAAAGGCCATTGTACTGGGACTCGGAATTGATCTGTGCCCCGGCGTAGTTGATTACGAGGTATTCGATGGAACCGGAGTTATCCGTATCGTTCGTTCCGCCAGATCGGAAGAGCACACGTCTGAACTC
>CAXQQM010000188.1:0-17412 GCA_964226055.1 Robiginitalea sp.
GATCACCCCGTTTTCATCCAGGATAAAACTGGCCGGGATGGCGCTCACGTTGTAGAGTTCGGCTATTTCATCGAAGTACCGGACATTGGAGACGTGCTGCCAGTCCAGGTTATCGTCCACAATGGCCTGTTTCCAGTCTTCCGCATTGCGGTCCAGGGAAACCCCCAGTACCTTGAAGCCCTTATCCTTGTATTTGTTGTACACCCGGACGATATTCGGGTTTTCCGCCCGGCAGGGCCGGCACCAGGCCGCCCAGAAGTCCACTAGAGTTACCTTCCCGAGCGCTTCGTTCAGGGCAAGCGGGTCGCCATCCGGGGTAGGGGCAGAAAAGGAAGGGGCTTTCGCGCCAATGGCCGTACGCCGCGCGGCTTCCAGTTTTTCGGATATACCCGATCCATGGGTGGTTTCCCGGATTTCTTCCGAGAGGGCCCCGTAGAGGTCCTCCACCTCGGCAACAGGTACGGCGTTGCTCTGGAGCATCCGGTTCACGACCAGTGCGGAGATCAGGGCATCCGGGTTCTCCCGGACAAATTCCTTTTCGTACTGCGTCATACTTTCCAGCAAATCGAAATACTCATCACGGAGTGCCTCCATCATCACCGTGTCTTCCTCCATCACGGCTTTCCGCATGTCCTCATTCATCGAGAGCCGCTGCCGGGATTTCTCCCGAGCGCCGCGGATATATTCCGCATAGGCATCATTCTGGGGAGTCCCGCCGAGTTCGGCCACCTGCAGGCTGTCTTTGTGTGCCCGAACATCGATATCCCCGTTTTCCAGGATCAGCGGGATGCCCCCGCGTACGCCTTCGACAAAGAGGTAGTACAATTCGGGTTGTTCAGCCGTCCCGGTAAAAGAGAACCTGCCGGCCTCAAGGGCAGCGGTATCCACATCCACGGGTTGCATATTTTCATCGCTCTTGCGCAGGATCACCTGGGTTCCGTCTGCCAGGTCTCCGTCCAGGCTCCCTTCGATCCGGAAACCTTCTGATCCCCCGTCATTACAGGCAGCAATGGCCAGTCCACATGCGATAATCAATAGCGTTTTCTTCATTTTATTCAAATTGAGGCCCAAAGGTAGGCAGTCGGTCAGGAATAAAAAAAACCCTTAACAAAAGCTTATGCCAAGGGTTTTCGTAGCGGTAATGGTGTATCAGGAATCAGAATTGATATCGGATTCCCAAAGCTATATCGAAATCGAAATTATCCGAAAATCCGTCGTAGCCCGTCAACCCGAGTTCCGGCCGGAAATCCAGGGAGAGGAGCAGAGGAATGTCGAAATTGTATTCGATACCGATGTCGCCGGCGGCAAAAAGGAACAGGCCCCCATCGTCATCCACGGGGAAACCCGGATCGAAATCCACGCTCCCAAGGCCCCCGCCAACCCCGTAATACCAGTTGAAGTTGCCATCCAGTATACGTACCCACTGGTAGATGCCGGTGAGTTTAAAGGCGTCGAAGTTCCGGGAATCGCGCCATCCCAGATCCACCTCTACCCGGTTGGATCGGGCGATGGATTTCTGGTAGGAGATTTCCGCCCCGAAACCGTCGCTGTCACCCAGCCGCAATCCGAGTGCGTGGTCCGAAATACTCTGGGCACTCAGCCCGGTCGTAAGCAGAACGGAAAAAATCGTTAGGATTCGTAACACTTTCATACAATTCGGTTTTATTTTGCTGCCAAAAATAGGCCATCCCAAGTGGCCTTCCGTTAATAAAAACTTAATTTAGGCGTCAAAAATTGCCCGGATTGGAGAATTCTGAACTCAAACAGCTTGCGCAGTCCCTCAGGGGGACGCTGCATTGGGATGAACTGCACCAGGCCCTCTATGCCACCGATGCGTCTGTCTACCGGATGAAACCGCTGGCTGTGGCCTTTCCCAGGGATTCCGAAGATATCGCCAGGCTCATCCGGTTTGCCGGGGTACACGGGGTAGGCCTTATTCCCAGAACCGCCGGGACTTCCCTGGCTGGCCAATGCGTGGGGCCTGGGATCGTCGTGGATGTATCCCGGCACATGACGAAAATATTGGAGCTCAATGCGGAGGAGCGAACCGTCCGCGTGCAGCCGGGGGTAGTCCGGGATGAACTCAATGAGTACCTGAGGCCCCACGGACTGTTTTTCGGACCAAACACCTCCACCTCCAACCGCTGCATGATCGGGGGGATGGTCGGGAACAATTCAAGCGGTACCACTTCCATCCAATACGGGGTCACCCGGGACAAGGTAGTGGCCCTTACCGTGCTGCTTTCAGATGGGAGCGAAATGGTTGTCCGGGACTTGAACCCACAGGAATTCCATGAGAAAACCCAGGCCGGCACCCTTGAAGCAAGTATTTATAAAACATTACACAAAGAACTATCAGACAAGGAAATACAAAATGAAGTAATCCGGGAATTCCCCCATCCTGACATCCACCGAAGAAATACGGGTTACGCGGTGGATGCGCTGCTGGATACTGCGGTTTTCGGTCGGTCCCAGTCGCCCTTTAACCTGGGGAAACTCCTCAGTGGGAGCGAGGGGACGCTTGCTTTTACTACCGAGATCACACTCCGGTTGGACCCCTTGCCACCGGGTGTTTCCGCCATGCTGATCCCGCATTACCACACGCTTGAAGACAGCCTGTCGGATGTTGTGCCGGCCATGACGCACGACCTGCACCTCTGCGAGATGATGGACAAGGTGATCCTGGATTGCACCCGGAACAATCGGGAACAAAGCGAAAACCGCTTCTTTGTGGAGGGCGACCCGGCAGCCCTGCTCATGCTCGAGGTACGCGCCGGGGATGCCGAGGCGCTGGAAACGCGAATCAGCGCCCTGCAGAAAACCCTGAATACGGCTGGACGGGCTTATGCAGTACCCGTCCTGTACGGGGATGATATTCGGAAAGCGGTTGATTTGCGCAAGGCCGGCCTCGGGTTGCTCGGGAACATGGTGGGAGACCGGAAGGCCGTTGCCTGTATCGAGGACACTGCTGTCGCCCTGCCGGACTTGAAGGATTTTATCGGGGAATTCACCAAAATCATGGAGGGCTACGGGCAGCAGGCAGTGTACTACGCCCATGCCGGCGCCGGGGAACTCCACCTGCGGCCCATCCTGGACCTCAAAAAATCGGCCGATGTGGCGTTGTTCCGCTCAATCACCACAGACGTGGCCCGACTGACCAAGAAGTACCGGGGGTCGTTCAGCGGGGAACACGGGGACGGGATTGTCCGGGCCGAATTCATCCCAATGATGATCGGGGAGAAGAACTACCAGTTGCTGCGGCGCATCAAATCGGCATTCGACCCGCAAGGCGTGTTCAACCCCGGAAAAATCGTCGATGCATTCCCGATGGACCGTTCCCTGCGATACGAGCCGGACCGGCAGGAGCCGGAGCCCGATACAATTCTCGACTTTTCGGACAGTCAGGGAATTTTACGTGCCGCCGAAAAATGCAACGGGAGCGGGGACTGCCGGAAATCGCATAATATGGCCGGGGCCATGTGCCCGAGCTACCAGGCCACCCGCCGGGAATCGGATACAACCCGCGGCCGGGCCAATACCCTGAGGGAGATGCTCACCGAACATCCGGGAAACAACGGGTTTAACCGGCCGGAACTCAAGGAAGTTTTTGACCTCTGCCTGAGTTGTAAGGCTTGTGCCCGGGAGTGTCCGAGCAATGTGGATGTGGCTACATTGAAGGCCGAATTCAGCTATCAGTACCAGAAGGCCAATGGGTTTTCGCTCCGCAACCGGTTGTTCGCCTATAACACCCGGATAAATGCCCTGAACAGTCGGGTGGCCGGCCTGGCCAATGCCCTGACGGGGAACAATGCCCTGGGCCGTGCGGTGAAGCGCATGGCGGGAGTGGCTTCCGAGCGGACCCTGCCGCCCGTGGGCCGGGCCGATTTCAAAGGCCACCTGAGGCGGTTGCAAGCGGAATACCGACCTGAAGGACGCCCGGTAGCCCTGTACATTGACGAATTTACCCGTTACCTCGATACGCGGCAGGGTATGGATGCCCTGGAATTGCTGACCCGCCTGGGGTACCGGGCAGAGCTATTTTTCGCGGAAAGCGGCCGAACGTTTATCTCCAAGGGATTCCTGGAACAGGCACAACGCCTCGCCAGGCGCAACAGCCCCGCCCTGGATACCCTGGCGAAAAAAGGAACCCCGCTGTTGGGGCTCGAGCCCTCGGCCGTCCTTACCTTCCGGGACGAATACAGGCGCATGGGACTGCCAGCCGAAACCGCCAACCGCATTGGGATGAACGCCTTCCTGATTGAGGAATTCCTGGCAGGAGAGGTACGGGAAGGCCGAATTGGGAGCCACCAGTTTACCCGGGAAAAACGGGAGGTGAAGATTCACAACCACTGCTACCAGAAGGCCCTTTCCGACCAGAAGATCACCTTTGACATCCTCAACCTGCCGGAGAATTACCGGGTGTCCATTATCCCTTCGGGCTGCTGCGGGATGGCAGGCTCCTTCGGGTACGAGAAAGAGCACTACCAGGTCAGTATGGCGGTCGGCGACCTGCGGCTATTCCCGGCCATCCGGAAATCGCACGATGCGGTACTGCTGGCGGCCAACGGGACAAGCTGCCGCCACCAGATTTACGATGGCACAGGGAGGCGGGCCGAACACCCGGTGACCTTACTAAAGGAGGCGTTACTCCCCTGAGCCTTCCGGGGTTTTTTCGTCCTTTTTGGCATCGGAAATTTCCAGGATACTGGAAATGAGCTGGTTCATATCCATCCCCTTGAGTTCTTCATCGGCGAAGAAAGGCAGCAACTTGTCTTCCCGGTATTTGTAGAGTTTCCACCGCTTGAAATGGTATTCGAGGGCTGTCAGGCTCTCCACCCAGTCCCCGGAATTCAAATAGAGGCAATTCCCCTTTGGGGTCTCTTTCCACTCTTTTTTCGGATGGTGGGTGTGCCCGCATATCACCGTGTCGTAGCGGTTTTTCAGGGCCAGATCCACCACGGTATTTTCAAAGCGTTCCAGGTGTCCGGCGGCGGCCCGGCTTTGTCTTGCCCGACGTGCCAGGGAATACGGCCCACGCCCCATCAGGCGGCGCAACCGATTGAAACCCTGGTTGACCAGGAATAACAGTCGGTATCCCAGGCTGCCCAGGCGGACCACCCATTTGGTCTGCGTGCCCGCCAGGTCGCAGATGTCGCCGTGGAAAATCCAGGTTTTGCGACCGTCGAGATCCAGCAGGAGTTTATCCCGGATCTGAAGGTTCCCCAGGGTGGTCCCTGTAAACTTACGGAAGACCTGGTCCCGGTTCCCGGTCAGGTAATACACGGTGGTACCCGAAGCGGCCAGACCGAGGATTTTCTTAAGTACCTTGAAGTGGGAGGGGGGGAAATACGCCTTGTCAAACCGTTCAAAGTCAAAAATGTCGCCGTTCAGGACCAGGGTTGCCGGTCGGATACTGCTCAGGTAGGCGAGCAGGGAGTCGGCCTGGCATTCCCGGGTACCCAGGTGGACATCCGAAAGGACTGCTATTTGTGGCTTGCGCTTTTTCAATGGGGATCAGGTATTTGGGGGTAAAATTATGACGTCCGGTATATAAATGGAAACCCCGCAGATGAATTCTTCCCTCCCCGAAGGTTAAGTTTATGTAATGCAATCCACCTGTCGGGTTAAGCGACTATTATTCGATGCGCTTTGGTTCGCAAGGTGTTAAGAAGTAACTTTGGGGCTTGTTGAACCGCGGGTGGCGCTTATCCCTTATGTTAGGTAAGCGGGTGCCCCGAAGGCAATTCACAAGAAAGATGGCAGGAAACAGCTTTGGAACGGTTTTCAGACTCACCACCTTCGGGGAATCCCACGGAAAAGGACTGGGCGGAATAATCGACGGTTGCCCGGCAGGTTTGAAGATCGACCTGGAGGCCGTCCAGCGCGACCTGGACCGTCGCAAACCCGGGCAGTCCGCCATTGTCACCCAACGCAAGGAATCCGACCAGGTACAGTTTTACTCGGGGATATTCGAGGGGGAAACCACCGGGACCCCCATCGGTTTTTTGATCCCCAATGCCGATCAGAAATCAAAAGATTACAGTCACATCGCCGGTACATACCGGCCTTCCCATGCGGATTATACCTACGACCAGAAATACGGCAAGCGCGACTACCGGGGCGGCGGGCGCAGTTCTGCCCGGGAAACGGTTTGCCGGGTGGTGGCCGGGGCGATTGCCAAACAGCTCCTTGGGGGTGTATCGATCCAGGCCTATGTTTCACAGGTGGGGACCCTCGCCCTGGATACCCCGTATGGGGAACTAAACCTGGAGGAGGCCGAAAACAACCCGGTCCGCTGCCCGGATCCGGAGATGGCCTCCCAAATGGAAGCGCATATCCGGGAGGTCCGTAAATCCGGGGATACTATCGGCGGGGTGGTCAGTTGCGTCATCCGGGGTGTGCCCGCCGGGTGGGGGGAGCCCGTTTTTGACAAATTACACGCCTGCCTCGGTGGGGCCATGTTATCGATCAACGCCGTCAAGGGCTTTGAATACGGCAGCGGCTTCCAGGGGGTCACTATGCGCGGCAGCGAGCACAATGACGCCTTTAACCCGGACGGCAGTACCCGGACGAACCACAGCGGCGGCGTGCAGGGAGGTATCAGCAACGGCATGGATATCTATTTCCGGGTAGCTTTCAAACCGGTGGCCACCCTGTTGCAGTCGTATGACACCATCGACAAAGAAGGCAATGAGGTAACTGTCCAGGGCAAGGGGAGACACGACCCGTGTGTCGTCCCCAGGGCTGTCCCTATTGTGGAGGCCATGGCGGCCCTGGTCCTTGCGGACATGTCGCTGCTGGCCCGGCTCTCACAAATCTGAACACCTGTTTTTGGGGGGATTCCCGCATAAATAGTATCTTCCGGGCTCAAACCAATAAACCTATATGAGGAAGCTCGATCTGCACTGGCAAATCCTGATCGGGATGTTGCTGGGTATCGTATTCGGATTCGTAATGACCTACCCGGACTGGGGGGCCGAATTTGTCCAGGACTGGATTAACCCCTTCGGGACCATCTTTGTCAAACTCCTCAAACTTATTGCCATACCGCTGATCCTGGCTTCCCTGGTCAAAGGGATTTCCGACCTGAAAGACATCTCCAGTTTCCGGAATATCGGCCTGCGGACCATCGGGATCTATATCGTGACCACGGTAGTTGCCATCAGTATCGGTTTGATCCTGGTCAATATCATGAAGCCGGGGGACGGGATTTCAGAGGAGACCATCGCCCAGCTCGAGCAAACCTACGCCTCGGATGCCGAGGTTACATCCAAACTGGAGGAAGCGAGCAGGCAACGGGAGAGCGGGCCCCTGCAGTTCCTCGTGGACATGGTGCCCGACAACGCTTTTCAGGCGTTGAGTGACAATGCGCTGATGCTGCAGGTGATCTTTTTTACCATTTTCCTGGGGATCAGTATGCTGCTTATCGGGGAGAAGGATGCCGAGCCATTGAAAAAGTTTTTTGACGCCCTGAATGAGGTGGTCCTCAAGATGGTGGACCTGATCATGCTGACTGCGCCGGTTGCCGTCTTTGCACTCCTTGCCAACGTAGTGGTCTCCTCGGGCGACCCGGACTTGCTCCTGGCACTGCTGAAGTACGCCGGAGTGGTCGTCCTGGGGCTCTTCCTGATGATCGTCTTCTACAGCCTCGTGGTCGCTACCTTTACCCGTTACAACCCATGGACCTTCCTGAAGAAGATCAGCCCCGCCCAATTGCTGGCCTTCTCCACGAGCTCGAGTGCAGCTACCCTGCCGGTTACCATGGAGCGCGTGGAGGAACACATCGGGGTGGACAAGGAGGTCTCGAGTTTTGTGCTGCCTGTAGGCGCCACCATCAACATGGACGGAACCAGCCTGTACCAGGGGGTTGCCGCCGTTTTCATCTCCCAGGCCCTCGGCTTTGAGCTGAGCCTTGCCGGGCAGCTGACCATCATCCTCACCGCGTTGCTGGCCTCCATCGGATCCGCCGCCGTGCCAGGTGCCGGGATGGTCATGCTGGTGATCGTTCTGGAGTCCATCAATTTCCCCGCCGACAAGCTGGCCATTGGCCTTGCGCTGATTTTCGCCGTCGACCGGCCGCTGGACATGCTGCGTACGGTGGTCAACGTCACCGGGGATGCCACCGTTTCCATGATGGTGGCCAAATCGGTGGGCAAACTCGGCAAGCCCAAGGTAAAGAATTGGGACGACCATCTGGACGAAGTCCGCTGAGTGCCCCGCTGTCCGGCCGGTTGGGATCAGGCGGATAGTGTTTAACGAAAAATGCGCGATATGAATATTTGTTTCCTGATGTATCCCTGGGAGGAAATCGACCCGGATAACGACACGAGCCTGGCGCTCATCCACGAGTGCGTGCGCCGCAACCACGGGGTAGCCGTTTGCACCCCGGCCAACCTGACCATTCGAAACAGCGTTACCAATGCGTTCTGTACGGTGATCAACCGGATGGAAAAGGCGCCCGGCAATTTAAAGGCATTTTATAAAAAGGCGGAGACGCGGGAGGAGATGCTGCCCCTGGCCGGATTCGACGTAATATTCATGCGTGCCAACCCACCCCTGGACCCGCTCATGCTCAACTTCCTGGATTCGGTGAAAGACGATGTATTCATCGTCAATTCCCTCCGGGGCCTGCGGGAGGCCAACAACAAATTGTACACCGCTGCATTTGGCGATTCGCACAGCAACATCATCCCAGCTACGCATGTTTCCAAAAACAAAAACTACCTGATCCGCCAGATCAAAGAATCAGAATCCGACCGGATGATCCTCAAGCCGCTCAACGGATACGGGGGTTCCGGGGTAATCCTGATCGAGAAATCGGCCATGTCCAACATCAATTCCCTCCTGGATTTCTACATCACCAATTCGGATGGCACTTCGAATTACGTCATCCTCCAGGAGTATATCGAAGGGGCCGACCAGGGGGATATCCGTATCCTGCTCCTCAACGGAGAGCCCATCGGGGCCATGCGGCGCATCCCGGGTTCCGGCGACCACCGTTCGAATGTTTCCGCTGGGGGGTCTGTGGCCAAGCACACACTGACCAAACAGGAAAAGGCGCTTTGCAAGCAGATTGGCCCGCGCCTGGTCAGCGACGGGCTCTATTTTGTGGGGATCGACGTGATCGGAGGCAAACTGGTGGAGGTCAATGTCATGTCCCCCGGTGGGATCACCTACATCAACAAAGCCTATAAAACCAAGGTACAGACCAAGGTTATCGATTTTATCGAGAGCCAGGTGGTGGACAAGTTGAAGGCCTTTGACCGCCGTTCGCGCCTGCGCAAAGAGGTGGAGGATGCTTAGGCTTCCAGTGGCGGAAATGATTCGCCGCATAGGAGAGGGGATACCCTTTGAAGCCGTTGCCGATGACTATTCCTTTCATCTGAAAATTGAAGAATACGCCCCCCTGGTGTGCGGGGCTGTCCACGATGGGCACCAGTTCCGCAAAGCGCTCTGGGATATCTGCACGCATACTGAATACGAACGCTGGTATGAAGAGGACCCCTGTACCCGCGACATGGTGGCCGACCACCCGATAGTCCTGGCAGGTTGTGACAGCCGCTTTGAATACGACCTGAACCGCCCGCCGGAGTCTGCCGTTTACGAGGACGCCTGGGGCAAACCTCTGTGGAAGCAACCCCTTCCGGGGAAGGAACATCGGCTCAGCCTGGAGAAACATGAAGCCTTCTACCAGGTGGTCCACGCCCTGGTCGGCAAGCTGGAGTCCCTGCACGGTGCCGTCCTGGTCATCGATATGCACAGCTATAATTACCGCCGCTGGCAGCGGGAGGTGCCCACCTGGAACCTGGGGACCCGAAATATCGACAATACGCGGTTCGGGCACCTGGCCGAGGCCTGGCGCGCAAAACTGGCGGACATCGTATTGCCTCACGCGATCCCTTCAACTGCCCGGATCAACGACACATTCCAGGGCAACGGCTACTTCCTGAAAAACATCACCCGGAATTTTGGGAATACCCTGGTACTCGCCACCGAGATTGCCAAGGTGTATTGCGATGAGACAAGCGGCATCCTCTATCCGGAAGTCGTGGCGGCCGTTCGCCGGCAATTGAAAGAATTAATACCTTTGCAGCTCGCCGCATTCCGAAAATCCCTATGACTGAACCCCGAATACACCCCGACCTGCAGCAAGAGTACGCCAGGGTCCTGGAAATCGATACCCACCTGGACCGCCTGGTAAAGCGCATCGAATTGCTGCAGTACGTCAACCCGCTGAATACCGAAAAAGAAAAACACCGGTTTTTCGCATCGAAATTTACGGAGGAGCCGCAATTTAAGTATCCCAAACTCAAGTTCGACCCCTATAAGCTGCACCGCCTCTTTTTTTCCCACCGGCTGGATCGCATTGAGGACCCCGTGATCCGGGACATGTATAAGGAGGTCATCTACTTTTACGCGAATATGGTGCAGTGTATCGAAACGATCGGGCACGGAAAACGGTTTTATTACAATTCCCTCAGGGTCTACGGCACCCCCACAGAGAAAGACGTGGAAAACGCCCGGTTTATCCTGCATTTTGAGGATGAACCCCCCTTTGCCAGCATGGAAAAACGGCACAGCCCGGAAGCGGCCCGGGACTACTTTGAGAAATTCGCAAAGCAATACGACTTCCCCCTGGACATCCGGTTCTCGACGCATATCGCAGCGGAGGCCATGGTGAGCAATAGCACCCGCAGCCTGCTGATCAAGCGGAATGCGCGGTTCAGCGATAACCAGTTGCTCACCCTCGCCCACCACGAAATAGGAGTTCACCTGGTCACAACTTTCAACGGGCTGGCGCAACCCCTGAAAATATTTTCCAATGGATTGCCCAAAAACGTGGAGACCCAGGAAGGCCTGGCCGTTTTCAGCGAATACATGGGCGGCGCCCTTACTCTAAAAAGACTTAAAGAGATATCTTACAGAGTTTTAGCATCTGATAGTTTAAGTAAAGGTTACAGTTTTGCAGATACCTTTGACCTGATCCACAACCAGTATAAGCTGGACCGGGATGCGGCATTTACGATTACGCTGAGGGCGCACCGGGGGGGTGGTTTCACCAAAGACCGGCTCTACCTGAGCGGTCTGCGCAAGATCTATAAGCGCTATTTGCGGGAGGAATCCATGGATCGGATGCTCACCGGCAAGGTTGCCCTGGATTTCGAGAAGCAGATTGCGTACCTGCAGGACCTGGGACTGGCGGTTAAAGGGCCCCACGATTGTTTGAGTTTCCGGGATAAGCGGAATACCAACCAGACGCTGGACTTTATCCTCAACAACCTGAAATAAACAGGACACTTTTTAAGTCTATGGATGGATGCATCCATTAATCCAGGAATTTATCCCTTATTTCCGGCGTGGGCAGCATGCAATCCTGCCGTTTGCCAAACCAGCCGTACCGGTTCCGCGCTACCACGTCGTAAACCCAGTCGCGAACCGCACGAGGGATCCAGCCGGTGAGGAATGGCAACCAGCTATACCCTTTCAGGTCCCGGGCGATTTCCAGGGCGGCATCGGATTTGATGTAATAGGCCACCCCGGGGTCGATCAGGATGATGGAATCCACCTGCTCCGTATCAATACCCCGTTCCCGGGTCAGTTCCCGGGCCGTTGGTCCCTGCAGGGGTGCCATCAGGAACACATTCTGCCTGTCGCGTTGGATGACGCGTTGGACCGCAGCGTTGCACAAATTGCAAACACCGTCGAACAAGATGATTTTTTTTCCTTCGGGGAGTTCCATGGCGTGAAGATACGGCGCGGTTTGCGATTTGCGATGCAAGGAATTTGCGGGGAGGTCAATTATCTTAATTCAGGGGCGGGGAGGGGCACCCCCGGAGGCCTAAAACAGCTAAATTCTTCCTCTGATTAAATGAAGCCACCCAACTGCATATTCAACTTCATCCCTTCCCGCCTTTTTCTACCAATTCCAATTGGTCTACACTCACATTGGTGGTAAACATCCCGTAGTTGACTATCGCTTTATCCTTTTCGATGCTGTCAATACTCCCAACGGATTTCCCGTCCTGCAAACGCACCCGGTCGCCGACCTTTAAAACGGGTTTCGGGCGGGACTTTTTTCGCTTCTCCTCCTGCTTTTTTTTCGCAGCCTTTTGGCTTCGTATTTCCTTTATCTCTTTCTTAATCTGTTGGTTGGCCTGCTCTTTCTTTTTGATCTCGGCCCGGGATTCAGCCGATGGCTTTTTTCGCTTGCTATTCTCTGTTTCCACAATGCGCAGCAGTTCTGAAATGAGCGGGCGCTTCTTCTTCTCCCGGAAATACCGTTCAGCCACCTTATCAACCCGGGTACCCAGGTGGATCATCCGCTGGTGGTAATCATACAGCTCCTGATAGCTGCTGAGTTTCTCCTTCAATTTGCTATTGAGGGCCTCCATCTTTTCAGCTTCTTCCCGGGCCTTGCTCTCTTCCTCCTGAAGCCGGTCCCCGGTTTGTGCCATTTTGCTCCTTTCCTTCTGGAGTTTGGCGATACTCTCATCGAAACGCACTTTGCCGCGGGAAACTTTCTTCTTGGCTTTGTTGATCAGGCTGAAAGGGATGCCGTTTTTCTGGGCCACCTCAAAGGTGAACGAACTTCCGGGCTGGCCCACCTCCAGGCTAAACACCGGCTCGAGGGTTTTTCGGTCAAAGAGCATGTTTGCATTGCTGGCATGGGGCAATTCCCCAGCCAACGCTTTTAAATTGGCATAATGCGTGGTGATCACTCCAAAAGAGCCCCTGTCGTAGAAGGTCTCCAGGAAGGTTTCCGCCAGGGCGCCGCCGAGTTCCGGGTCGCTGCCCGTGCCGAACTCATCGATCAGGAACAGGGTTTCCGCATCGCATTTGCGCAGGAAGCGGTTCATATTTTTCAGCCGGTAGGAATACGTGCTCAGGTGGTTTTCAATGGACTGGTTGTCGCCGATATCCGTGAGTACCTGGCCGTAGAGCCTGCAGGAACTCCGCTCGTGGACGGGGATAAGCAGGCCGCTTTGCAGCATCACCTGCAAGAGCCCGATGGTTTTCAGGGTGATACTCTTCCCGCCTGCATTGGGCCCGGAAATTACGATGATCCGGTTCTCGGGGTGCATCTCGATGGTCTGGGGCCAGGTTTTCAGCCCCTGTTTCCGGTTGCTGAGCAGTAGCAACGGGTGGTAGGCATCCCGGAGGAAGTGCCGCCGCTCCGAATTAATCTCCGGAAGGATTCCCCCGTAAGATGCCGCGTAATGCGCCTTAGCTGCCGTCAAATCGATTTCCGTCATGACATCCTGGTAGATGACCAGATCAGGGATAAAAGGCCTTAAATCGGCTCCCAGAGCCCGGAGGATCTTGTGGATTTCATCCTTTTCGTCGAGTTCCAGCAATTGGAGTTCCCGGTTGTGCCGTTCGGTAGCCTCGGGCTCGATGTAGGCAATACTGCCGGTTTTGGAGGTCCCCAGGACATT
Organism: Robiginitalea sp.; assembly: GCA_964226055.1. Classification (GTDB taxonomy): domain Bacteria; phylum Bacteroidota; class Bacteroidia; order Flavobacteriales; family Flavobacteriaceae; genus Robiginitalea. Next base: position 13,437 of record CAXQQM010000188.1, read on the forward strand.
GCCTTTTACTTTGCGCCTGTACATGGCCTTCACAGCTAGCACACGCCGGTTCTCAACCACAGACTCCCGAATTTCATCCAGGTAATCCGCCTGCTGGTAGCGCGACAGGGCGGAATTAAAACTCTTGTTGATCCCCGCCCGCGCCTGCTCCATCTTCCGGCGTATTTCCCGCAGATTGTCCGAGGCATCGTCCCGGATTTGTCCGAAACGGTCGATTACCCCGCCAACCCGCTCCGGGATAATCGCGTGGAATTCCGCCTTGGAAACCCATTGGTCCAGATGGGGGTAATAGTCTTTGAATTTTGTAAAAAACCGTTGGTGGTCCCGTATCAGGCCGGCCAAATCGGCCATATGCCGGAACGCCTCCACGGGTAGCAAACTGTTTTCGACTTTGAGCATCCCCAGGAAACCGTCTACCGGCTCAAACCCGTAGTTCGGGATCTGGTTGTCGTTTTCGAAAGACGCCAGGTATTCCGAGGCGCGAGCCAGGCTTTCATGGAGGAGCCCGGCTTCCCTGAATGGTGTAACCGACCGGGCAGCCTGCCTGCCTGGGCCCGTATGGCAGAATGCCTCGAGTTGCTTCCGGATTACCGGGAATTCCAGGTCTTCAAGCGTTTTTGCAGAGATTCTTTTCATCGCAGAGGTCAACCCGGCAAAGGTAGGCATTGCCGGTAAAAAGCGGAATGGCGAATTGCTGAAAAGGCCGGCGTACCCGACGGCCTTCCCCCGGGTATTTTGTACTTTCGCCGGAAAGCTCCCAACCACTGAAAACCAACGGCATCCCCATGGAAGTAAGCATCAACCCGTCCTGGAAACCGCTATTGCAGCTGGAATTTGAGAAACCCTATTTCCGGAAACTCGCCGAATTTGTCCGCCAGGAATACAACAGGCACCTCTGTTTCCCAAAAGGCGCCGACATCTTTGCAGCCTTCAACCATTGCGACCCCGAAACAGTCAAAGTGGTTATCATTGGTCAAGATCCCTATCACGGGCCGGGTCAGGCCAATGGCCTGTGCTTCTCCGTACACGACGGCGTAAACCATCCGCCTTCTTTGGTGAACATATTCCGGGAAATTGAGCGGGATCTCGGACAGGCCTACCCGCAGAGCGGGGATCTGGGCCGGTGGGCCCAACAGGGGGTGTTGTTGCTCAATGCCACCCTGACCGTCCGCGCCCACCAGGCGGGAAGCCACCAGAAACAGGGCTGGGAAATATTCACCGATGCGGTAATCAGCAGGCTTTCGGCCGAACGCGACAACCTGGTGTTCCTGCTCTGGGGCGGATTTGCCAAGCGCAAGGCACCCCTGATCGACGCGGAGAAACACCATATCCTGACCTCCGGCCATCCGTCACCGCTAAGTGCCAATCGGGGGCTGTGGTTTGGCAACGGCCATTTCAGAAAAACTAATGAATTGCTGGAAGCGGGGGGAAGGAGCCCAATCGAATGGTGATCGGAGGCTCCTGAAGGAACAGGCCGCCTTTACGTGCATGCATCCCGGGAAAATTCCCCGCCTAAAAAAGTTTATTTGGGATTCCCGGAGGTGGGTTCCCACAATAAATCCCCCTTTTTGACATTATTGGATATTAAGTTTAATTGAGACAGTGTATTAATAACATTATCAATGACTTGAACATTTATTTGTTTCTGACTCCACTCGGTAATTTCTAGCCAGGAACGTATATCCGCCAATTTCTGATCATACCGGAGCGCCAGGGTCTGGTCGATATCCGGGATGGCCTTGAAGCGAGAGGTGTAACTATTGATAACCTCCAACAGGCCAGACAGGTTACCGGGCTTGGAACGCGCGTATTCCCCGTGCGCAACCAAAACAAAACAAGGCCAGGGGGTGGGGCAGACCCCGAGCCGCCGGAATACCCCGGAATCGACCAGCGGCTGGGTGGTAAACCGCTCCCACATAAAGTAATCGGCTTCCCCGCCCGACAAGGCGCTTACCGCCCCGTCCAGCGTATCGACCACTTCAAACTCCAGGGCCCGGGCATCCCAGCCCACATTCGCGGCATGGACATAAGCCATCAAATGGCTGCCGCTACCATAGCGGCTGATGGCTGCCCGTCTGCCCCGCAGTTCCCCCATTTCCCGGTAATCGCTTTTGCTCCCCACGTGGATGCCCCATTGCAGTGGCGATCCCACATACTCCTGGACAATGACGGCATCCAGCCCCCCGGAAACCGCTTTAACAAACCCCTCGGTGAGTACCAATGCGAGGTCAGTTTCGCCTGCATCCAACATGGCGCACATACGTCCGGTTCCCTGTGGTACGTCCGTCCATTCGAGGCGGATGCCCCGGTGGGCGAAGGCGCCGTCCTGGATGGCCAGGTGCCATGGGTAGTTAAAATGCTCCGGGACACCGGCTATTCGTACAAGATCTTCATGCTTTTCCATTTATACCAGGTTTTCCAGGGTGTGGGTGATCAAACGGTCAATCGTATGCGACGGGTCTTTGGAGAATTCCCCGTTTGCCCGGTTGGCCAGGATGGCGCTCAGGGAAGCCGCCTGGTGGCCCATCAGGCCAGCCAGCCCAAGGATACCGGCTGTTTCCATTTCCATATTGGTGATCCGGAGGTTGTCAAACCGGAATTCCATCATCCGGCTCAACCAGTCTGGTTGCTGGATGGGCAGGCGCAACCTGCGCCCCTGGGGGGCGTAAAACCCGGGGTTCGTTGCAGTCATCCCGCGGAAGACCTCCCGGGTACCCAAGCGGTCCGTAAGCCCGGGGTCGGGGGCTACCACATAGGGGACGGCTTTCATAACGGACCATTGAATCGCCTCCAGGAAACGGTATTGGATATCCGCCCGCTGCAGGTGTTCGCTTTCGTAGTAGTGCAACAGGCCGTCAAACCCGATGGCGTACTGGCTGATTACAAAAGAATCAACGGGGATATCCTCCTGGATGGCCCCGGAGGTGCCGATACGGACCAGGCGGAGCCGGGTCGTCGCATCTTTTGGGCGGCGGGTCTCGAAGTCGATATTGAAAATCGCGTCGAGTTCGTTCAGGACAATGTCGATATTATCCGTTCCGATGCCGGTGGAAACCACGCTCAACCGCTGCTTCCCCAAGGTGCCGGTATGCGTGGTGAATTCGCGTTTGGAACCGGTGAATTCAATGGAGTCAAAATGGCGTGAAACCTGTGGGACCCGTTCGGGGTCGCCCACCAGGATGATGGTCTCGGCAATATCTCCAGGCCGGAGATTGAGGTGGTAGACGGAGCGATCCGCATTCAAGATGAGTTCGGAGGGCTCCAGGGACATGTCAGAGCTTTAGGATGCGCCCGGAATCCGAATTGTAAAGGAAGTTGTATTTCAGGGCACCTCCCAGGTAGGCATCGCTATCGCGGATCATCGAGTAGTAACTGGTTTTCTGGTCCAGGATGTCCTTCCCGGTTTTATTGAGCCTGGCAGGGCTTATCGAGGTAAAGAGCGGTTTGAGATTGGAAAGGATACGTTCGTATTGGGAATCCCCGAATCCATACCACCCCTGGTTGGTCAGCAAGGACTTCATCAGCGCCTTTTTGCTTTTGGGTTTTTCTTCGACGACCACCTGGAGGACCCGGTTTTCCAGCTCGTTGAGTCCGTTGCGGATGGTCGGGAACCTCTTGAGGTGTACCTGGATACTGTTTTCCAGGTAATCAAACTTGTAATTTTCGAAATCCGTCAGGTTCTCCAGTCGGATCGGGTTGTCGCTGCAGTAGAGCTGCCAGACGTAATCCGCGTACTCAATATCGTCCTGGGAGAGTTCCACCCGCTTATCAAAGAGCTTGTGGATTTGTTCCTCGCTGAGTTCGGAAAGGCCCTGGTACTTCCCGTCGGATTCCTGGTCTCCGCTGCAGGCCAGGGTGATCCGGGCGTGACGCCGGTGCGTTTTCAACCAGCTGATGACCGCCAGCATGTTGATCTGGCAAAAAAGGTCGTATTCAAACCACAAAATAATCTCGTCCTGCTGTTTGTGGTTGCAGA
>CAXQQM010000189.1:0-6471 GCA_964226055.1 Robiginitalea sp.
ACCTACATGAACCGGAGCGGCCGGGCGGTGCAGTATTGGCTCGACAAGGAAAAAATCCCCCTGCAAAACCTGCTCGTGGTCACCGACGACCTGAACCTCCCGTTCGGTACACTTCGCCTGAAAACCAAGGGGAGCGACGGGGGCCACAATGGGCTGAAGGACATCCAGCAGGTATTGGGGACCACCGCCTATGCGCGCTTCCGGTTCGGGATCGGGTCGGAATTCTCAAAAGGCCGGCAGGTGGATTACGTGTTGGGCAAATGGGAGGAAACCGAGCGGGAAGCCCTGCCTGAGCGACTCGACCGCTCCGCGGAACTTATCCGGAGTTTTGTCCTGGCCGGGCCGGGTATTACGATGAACGAGTTTAACAACACCTGAGGGGAAGGCTTCCCGATTCCCCGAATGGCCTGTCAAAAGACCCGGAAAGAAGATACGCCGGAAAGCGAGGTATTCCCCTCGGAATCCCGGCTCAAAATTTCCCAGTAATACACCCCGCCCGAAAGTACGGGTACCACCAGGGACAATTGTCCGAACCCCACCGTCCCCAGCAGTGGGAGGTTGGAGGCATCCGTCCCAAAATATATTTCGAATTCCACCAGGTCGTTATCCGCATCGGCACCGTCCCACCGCAGGGTAACTTCCCCACTGGCATCCGGCGTAACCGTTTCCCCGGATACCGGGTCTTTGTGCTGGGCAGGGAACGGCGGGTAGGTCAGGGCGGACCCCGCGTTGAAAAATTGCCAGGCGGCCCCGGCCGGTCCGTCTGTACCGGATTCGTTTCGGGCAACGACGTTCCAGGAATAGGCCGTCCCCTTGTCCAGGACCAGGCTGGCGCTCAGGCCCGAGGTGATCACATTTTCAACGATGTTCGATCCCAGATTGCGGACGGTCAGCTCATAGCGCACCGCATGGGGGGTGTCCCCCCACCGGAATTCCACCTCGCTGGTGGTCTCGCTCCGGGAAATTCCCGTGGTGCATTCCGAATTGTTCTCCGGGTAGGCCAGGCTAACCGCTGGCGGCACTTTAGGGGAATCGTCGCTCCCACAGGACACCAGCAACCAACCGAATACCACCATAAATACAGCGTGCTTCATCTCCTGAAAACTTTTAAGAGTACTTCCTGTTGCCCGGATTGCACCCGCAGCAGGTACAACCCCGAAGGAAGTACCGGCAGGGAAAATTCTTCATTGTGGCTCAGGGGCTGCCTGGCACTACGGTACAGCAGCCTCCCGGAAGTATTGAACAATTCCAGGGTGACGGGTTCCCGGATATCCGGTAAATACAGGCCGATGCGATCGGTAAATGGGTTGGGCGCAGCGGTAATGGAGTCCGACGAAAAATAGGAGGCCTCATAGCTGCCTTTACAGGCCGGGATGGCCGTAACTTTCAGGTTGTTGGCCCCGGGATCCAGCTCCAGGTAGAGCGGCCCGGATGCCACAGTTCGTTCTTCCCCGTTCAGGGTAACGACGTAGGAGGTGGCCCCGTCCAGGTCCAGGTCAATCCCTGAGCCGTCCGCCGACCGGTTGACCAGCACACTCAGCGGGTCCGGGCTACCAATGGTCACTGTAAAGCACTGGGCCTCGTAGGTAATGGGCCCGTCGGTCCCCGAGATGCAAATATCGTATTGCCCGGTGGCCAGGTTCCGCATTTCGTAGGAATTGCTGAACGCCCCGGATTCGTCCAGGCCATTTCCCTGGATGGTAATCGTATAATCAAGTGTTTGGGAGGCCGTGACGCGGATGGCCCCATCGTCCGTACCCAAACATTTCTCGCCTGAAATGGCGATGTCGAACTGGTCCGGGGCAAAGCGGTAAACCGGGCAGCCATTGGCATCGACCACCGCCCCGGGAGGGGTTCCCAGGCACAGGTCGTCCCCGTCGTCAAAGACCCCGTCCCCGTCCGCATCCGGCCGGAACTGGCCTTCCACGCAAAGTTCCAGGCTGAAGCCATTCAGGGAACCGCCGTCGGCAGGGGCCGTATCCTCAACGATCAGCACCCATTCCCCGAAACTCGACTCCCCGTCGAATGCATTCAGCGAGCCGAGCGGCCGCACGAGTCCCGAAATGGCCGGGTTGTTCCCGCAAACAAACGGCGGGGCATCCGCCTCGAAAGTCGCATCCACATCGTTTGCCTCGGCACAGGAATTGGATATAAGCGTTATTTCAGTCCCCGCCGGGGAGCGCAGTTTGATCACCAGGTCGGCGAGGTAGCTGTGGCTCAGGTCCAGCCCTACCCGAGCGCCGATGACGGTCTGGTCGTCGGCGAAAAATATGCTCGAGGTAATGGTCGGTGTCCCGGTGGCGGAGATGGCGAGGGGGGTGCCCTGGGCGGTAAGCGTCTTGCAGTCCGTCTCGATGGTCCTGAAGGAAGCGGCCGTGCCAAATGCGCCCTGCCCGCAATCATTGATCGGCCTGACACGCCAGAAATAGGAAGTATCCGGCAGCAGCTCCTCGGGTTGGTATTCCGCATTATAAACGACCTCGTCCGCCAGCAGCCCCGAAAAGCCGGCATCCGATGCCAGCTGGACCCGGTAGGAAGTCGCTTCCGGGGTCGCCTCCCATTGCAGTCGGGGCGCCAGGCCGACATCCGTGGAACCGGCTTCCGGGCTTAGCAACCCGGGCGTGGTGAAACTGCCGTCGGCCAGCCGCAACTGGATGGGCAGGTTGAAATTGCCCCCCGGGGCCGTCCCGGTGATCACCAGCGAATAAAGCCCGGGTGTTGCGGAAGCGGTATTTGTAATGGTCAGCGTCAGGTCCGTCCCGTCTGCCTGCACCGTAGTGCTGCTGAAGCTGGACCCCAGCCCTGCCGGCAGGCCGGAGACCCCGAGGGTAACCTCCTGGCTAAAGCCGCCAAAGGCATTGTAGGTAAAGTCAAATAGGGCATCCACCGGCTGGCAACCCACCACTTCGAGTTCCTGGGCAGCGAGCAGAAAGGGCTGTTGGGTAATGGTGAAATCGGCCTGGTTGACCGAGAAGAAAATGTTGTCGGAGGCCTTGACCATAAAGCGGCCCCCGCTGGTTGCCGTACCCGGAAGCTGCACCTGGGCGCTCCCGGTGTTCGGGACCCCAGAGGCCAACAGTACCGGGAAGTCCTGTCCACTGTTCAGGGAGAGGAATATGTCCACTTCCTGGCAATTAATGGGGGCCTGGTTGGTGGTGCCCGTCTCCCAACTGATCGTTTGGATACTCCCCCCGGCGAAATTCTGGGGGCTCTGCTGGGAAATCACGCGGAATGCATCGGCCTGTGAAACCACCCGCACGCTCACCAGGTCCGAAGCCACCTGCCCGCCCCCCGGGGCATTGTCCCGGACGGTCAGGGCAAAGGTCATGTCCCGCTCAATCTCCGAAACGGTTTCCCATGCAGAACCGGAGGCCGGGTTTACCTGGGTCAGGTTGCCGGAAGCCACACGGCTCAGCCGGGGAAAATACCGGCTGGGGGAAATCCCGGGCGGCAGGGACCTGAAATTGGCCCCGCTGGGATTCTGCGGCCCGAAGGAAGCGCGGGTAACCACCCCGTCATCCACCTGTTCCCATGCGTACGTGAGGATATCCGATCCATCGGGGTCCGAGGCATCGGCTTCCAATACAAAGGCGGTCCCGCCTGGGATGAAATAATCGGGCAGGGGGGTCACAACGGGCGGGTTGTTGGCCAGGGCCGTCGTGGAAGCGCAGGAGGTGCCGGCGACGTACTGCGTAATCTGCACAATGCTGAAATAATGGAAGTAATCGTCCCCCTGTTGGGCCACATTGTTTCCTTCGGCGATGCCTGCATACCCCATGATGGTAGACCCCGAAGCGGGTTCCGCCTGGACGCCGGAGCCTTCCGAATCAAACGACCATGTGTGGTTTGCGCCAAACTGGTGCCCCATCTCGTGGGCCACGAAATCCAGGTCAAACCGATCCCCCTCCGGAGCAGGTGTGGCTGCGTAGGCGCTGCCCTTGCGGTTGTTGCTGCATACGGACCCGATAAACCCGGCATTCCCGGCTTCCGACCCCCGGTGGAACAAATGGCCGATATCGTATCCCGCCGAACCGATTTCGGTATCGAGCGTGGTCTGGACCTCCGAGCTGAAATTCCCCCCGAATGGATCCGTGGAGGGGTCTGTATAGATCACCTGGTCGTTGCCCGCAACCAGTACCAGGCTGATGGCCAGGTCTGTTTCAAACACCTCGTTGATCCGGGTGAGTGTCGCATTTATGGCCGCCAGGGCACCGCCGACGGTGCCCCCGTGGTATTCGGTGTATTCCCCGGTAGTTGCCACGGCCAGTCGGTAGGTCCGCAGGAGCTGGTCGTCAACCAACTTGGCGGCACGGGAGGAAGCCGGCTTGGCAAATTCCCGATAGGCCTGGGTGCCGCATTTCCACGCAGTTGGCAGGGCCTCCTTCTGGTCGCGGTGGAAAAGCAGGTATTTGGTGGCACTCCCAGGTACTTTTTCAAGAAATCCCGACGCTTCCCTCCCGGGTTCGCTGACCATGCCCTGGAATCCGGAAGGGGACATACTGAAGCGGATCCTTTTTGCCGGGTTCTCCGGGCTGACCCCCAGGTAGGAGCGGATTTGCGGGAACCGCCGTTGGAGTTCGGGCGCCATCACGGACCGCTCGCGGACCAGGTAGGGTTGCAATTCGCCCCGGCTGTCCGGGAAATAAATGCGCTTGGCCGACCCGGGTTTCCCGTGAAGTTCCTCCAATGCCTGGCGCATCCCGGTTTCGTCCAGGGAAAAGCCCCTGCCCTCCCGCGGTTTCAGCTGCTCCCCGGAGGCCGTCCGGCGAAGCTGGATGTCGTTGTCACTCTCCCACAACCCGCTGGTTTGCTGGGAGAAGGAACAAAAGCTGAGCAAGAATATGGGAATTGATAAAACAAGACGTAGCTTTGTCTTCATTCATGGGGCTTTGCATCGCTAAAAATACGCCTTTTTTATTATTTTGATTCCGTGATAACCGTCCGAGGTCTTTCAGAATACCGTATTGAGCGGCCCAGCGTGGTTACCATCGGCACCTTCGATGGTGTCCATATCGGGCACAGGAAAATCCTGAGCCGGCTGACGGATTTCGGCCGGTCCCATGACATGCAGTCTACGTTGCTGACCTTTTATCCCCATCCCCGGATGGTGCTGCAGAAAGACAGCGGCCTGAAGCTGCTGAACACCATCGAGGAAAAAACCGATATCCTCCGGGATACCGGCCTGGACTGCCTGGTCATCCACCCCTTTACCCAGCGCTTTTCGAGGCTCACGGCCACGCGATTTGTCCGGGAAATGCTGGTGGAAAAACTACACACCAAAAAAATCATCATCGGTTACGACCACCGCTTCGGGCGAAACCGAACGGCGAATATTCAGGACCTGGAGGCTTTCGGGAACCTGTTCGACTTTTCCGTGGAGGAAATTTCCGCCCAGGAGGTGGACGAGGTATCGGTGAGTTCCACAAAAATCCGGAAGGCCCTGGAAGCCGGGGACCTGGAAACGGCCAATGCCTACCTCGGGTATCCCTATATGCTCTCCGGTACCGTCCGGCGGGGCAAAGGCCTGGGGCGGAACCTCGGTTTTCCCACAGCCAACCTGGGGATAGACTCCGAATACAAGCTCATCCCCGCCAATGGGGTGTATGCGGTTCGAAGCCAGTTCGAAGGCCGGGAAGTTTTCGGCATGATGAACATCGGATCCAACCCGACGGTTGAGGACTCCGGACAGCACATCGAGGTGCACTTTTTTGACCTGGACCAGGATCTTTACGACCAGTCCTTGCGCGTCGGCCTCCTGGCCCGCCTCAGGGACGAGCGGAAATTCGATTCCCTGGAAGCCCTGAAAGACCAGCTATCCCTGGACCAACAAGCGGCCCGCCGGGCCATACGCGAACAATGATCCAACGCCTGCTCTATTCCCGGATGGACAACAGTCCGCTGATCCTGTTCCGGATGTTTTACGGGGTATTACTGGCCCTGGAGTGCTTCGGCGCCATTGCCACCGGCTGGGTGCGGCGCTACCTGGTGGAACCCGAATTCACCTTTACCTTTATCGGTTTTGAATGGCTGCAACCCCTGCCGGGTCCGGGTATGTATTTCTACTATGCGCTGATGGGGCTGCTGGGTATCGCCATTGCCCTGGGGTACCGCTACCGGCTGAGCACCATCCTGTTCACACTGCTCTGGACGGGCACCTACCTGATGCAGAAAACCGCCTACAACAACCACTATTACCTGCTGATCCTTATATCCGGGCTGATGTGTTTCCTCCCCGCCCACCGGGCCGGGTCCCTGGACGCCAAACGCCGGCCGGAAATCCGGACAGACACCATGTATACGGCCGTAAACTGGGTGGTGGTCCTGCAATTGCTCATCGTGTATACCTATGCTGCTGTCGCCAAGATTTACGACGACTGGCTGGATTTCAGTTTTATTGGGTTGCTAATGGCCGGCAAGGCAGATTACCCGCTGATCGGAACGATCCTGCAGGAGCCCTGGGTACACCGGTGC
>CAXQQM010000190.1:0-5563 GCA_964226055.1 Robiginitalea sp.
GAAATTCCTGGAGGATTTCGAGGTACTGGATATCGGGTTCGATACCACCTACCTCAATGAAGTGTCTGCGAATTTCGAATGGGTGGAGGCCGATGAGGCCCGGGCCTTGCACCGTACCCGTGGAAGATTCAGCCATAAAGGGACCTATGGCCATGCCTGCATCGTGGGGGGCTCCTATGGAAAGATAGGGGCTGTGGCACTTTCCGCGTCCGCTTGCCTGAGGGCCGGGGCCGGACTGGTATCAGCCTGGGTCCCCCGGTGCGGTTACCTGCCCATACAGGCAAGCGCACCCGAAGTTATGGTGGAAACCTGCGGGCAGGAGCGTTTCCTGGATGCCTTTCCGGAGCCGGGTTCCGGGTATCGGTATGGCGTCGGCATGGGCATGGGAACAGAAAAGGAAACCACCGGGGCATTCTTCAATTGGCTGGGCCGGCTGAAAGAACCGGTGGTAGTGGATGCCGACGGACTCAACAGCCTATCTGCCCATCCCGAAGCGCTTGCCAAACTGCCTGCCGGCAGTATCCTGACCCCCCATCCGGGCGAACTGGCCCGGCTCATCGGGGAGTGGAAAGATGATTTTGAAAAATTGGAAAAAGCGAGCGCCTTTTCAGATGCCCACAACTGCATATTGCTTATAAAGGGCGCCTATACGGTCATTCTCGGGGAGGGAAAGGGATATATCAACAGCAGCGGGAACCCGGGGATGGCCACTGCAGGCAGCGGCGATGTACTCGCCGGGATCCTCACGGGATTACTCGCCCAGGGCTACCCACCTCTGGAAGCCGCCGTTTTCGGCGTATACCTCCACGGACGCGCCGGGGACCTGGTTGTTGCCGAATCCGGACCGGAAGCCCTGATTGCCAGTGACCTTATCGGGGCACTTGGCAATGCATTCGGGGACCTGTACCCCGATAGCCAGCCTGCCCAACCAAAAGAAGGGGAGGAGGGTTAAGGTACGGATTTCAGGCTGCTTTTACCCGCCGCCGTACCCAGTCCAGGGCATTGCGGTACTCGATATAGAATTTCATCGGTTTTTTATAGAACATGCGCTCGATATTGAAGTTGTGCATGTCTACTTCCCGGGAGGAAACGATGGCGAAAGCCTTGAGGTTTTCCAGTTCCCGCAGGTAGGTGTACACCACGGGATCGATGGCAAAGGAGTGTTTGCGGTGGCTGATGATCCCGAAGGGTTTCTCACGGAAATGGATTTCGGATATCCCGATAATCTGGTAGGCCCTTTCCAGTGTCAGTGTGGCGCCTTCGTCGAAAATAGCTACGAGGTAGTTGTCGTAGACCTGGATCTTCCCCACGTCGAGCTGGTACTCCCGCACGATCACGGTCTTTTTGGCCGGTCTTGTATTATTGCCCATATTCATATAGTGTGTCTGAGACGAAAGTATGTTTCAGGTATGCGTTTGAGAAAAATAATAGATTATCTACACAAATATCGCATAAGCGGTCCCCGGCTGCCCGCCGTGTCGAACGATTCCTACGAAGCCTGACCGTCAAGCATAAAAAAAGGGGTCATCCAAAGATGACCCCCAAAACATTTCCTCTTACAACCTGTCAGGCCTCTTTTGAGGATTTACTCGCTTTTTTGATAGAGATGGTCAGCTTGTCGCCTTCCTCGTCCAGGTCCATGGTGATGCTGTCCCCTTCATTGAGTTTGGAGTTGACAATTTCCTCGGCCAGGGCATCCTCGATATATTTCTGGATGGCCCGTTTCAAAGGCCGGGCCCCGTATTGCTTGTCGAAGCCCTTTTCGGCGATATAGTCCCGTGCCGTATCGGTCAAGGTCAGGTGGTAACCGATATCCGCAATGCGGTCGTAGAGTTTTTTGAGTTCGATTTCGATGATTTCGTGTATGTGCTCCCGTTCCAGCGGGTTAAACACAATTACGTCGTCAATCCGGTTGAGGAACTCCGGTGCAAACGCTTTTTTCAAGGCATTCTCGATGACGCTCTTCTGGTGTGTATCGGCCTGGGATTTCTTTGCCGAGGTACCGAATCCGACGCCCTGTCCGAAATCCTTGAGCTGGCGGGCCCCGATATTCGAGGTCATGATGATAATGGTATTCCGAAAATCGATTTTCCGCCCGAGGCTGTCCGTGAGGAAGCCGTCGTCGAGTACCTGTAACATCATATTAAATACATCCGGGTGAGCCTTTTCCACCTCGTCCAGCAGGATCACGGAGTAGGGCTTGCGCCGCACCTTTTCGGTGAGTTGCCCGCCTTCTTCGTAGCCGACATAACCGGGGGGCGCTCCCACCAGGCGGGAGATGGCGAATTTTTCCATGTATTCGCTCATATCGATCCGCACCAGGGCGTCCTCCGAGTCAAAAAGTTCCTTGGCGAGTACTTTGGCCAACTGGGTTTTCCCGACCCCGGTTTGCCCGAGGAAAATAAAGCTCCCGATCGGTTTGTTGGGGTCCTTCAGCCCGGCCCGGTTCCGCTGGATGGCTTTGGCCACCTTGGACACGGCCTCGTCCTGGCCGATGACGCTGTTCTTGATCAGCTGCGGCAATTCGGCCAGTTTATTGCTTTCCGTCTGGGCAATTTTGTTGACCGGGATGCCGCTCATCATCGAGACCACGTCGGCGACGTTGTCTTCCGTGACGGTTTCCCGGTTCAGTTTGCTGTCTTCTTCCCATTTCTCCTGGGCGGTAGCCAGGTCTTTCTCCAGCCGTTTTTCGTCATCCCGCAATTTGGCGGCTTCCTCGTAACGCTGCTTCTTGACTACGCTGTTTTTGAGTTCGCGTACCTCTTCAAGTTGCTTTTCGAGTTCCAGGATCTGCTTCGGCACGTCCATATTCACGATATGCACCCGCGATCCGGCTTCATCCAGGGCGTCGATCGCCTTGTCCGGGAGGAAGCGGTCGGTCATGTAGCGGTTCGTGAGCTTCACGCAGGCTACCAGGGCCTCTTGCGTATAGTTCACGTTGTGGTGATCCTCGTATTTGCCGCGGATGTTCCGGAGGATTTCAATGGTTTCCTCTACCGTAGTCGGTTCCACCATCACCTTCTGGAAACGACGTTCCAGGGCACCGTCCTTCTCGATGTATTGCCGGTATTCATCCAGGGTGGTTGCCCCGATGCACTGTATTTCGCCCCGGGCGAGGGCCGGCTTGAACATGTTGGAGGCGTCCAGGCTCCCTGTTGCGCCGCCTGCCCCCACGATGGTGTGGATCTCGTCGATAAACAGGATGACGTCGTCGTTCTTTTCCAGTTCGTTCATCACGGCCTTCATCCGCTCTTCAAACTGCCCGCGGTATTTCGTGCCGGCAACCAGGGACGCCAGGTCCAGGGTTACCACGCGTTTGTTATACAGGATGCGGGATACCTTTTTGTTGATAATCCTCAGGGCAAGCCCCTCGGCGATGGCACTTTTGCCCACCCCGGGTTCTCCGATCAGCAACGGGTTGTTCTTTTTGCGGCGGCTCAGGATTTGCGAGACGCGTTCAATTTCCTTTTCCCGACCGACCACGGGGTCGAGTTTGTTTTCCTCCGCCAGGCGGGTGAGGTCCCTGCCGAAGTTGTCAAGGACGGGGGTTTTGGATTTCTTATTCCCTTTCTGGGAGGTGCCACTGGAAAAAGTGCCCTCCTTGCTGTCCCCGGTATCGTCCGAATCGCTGGGAAAGGACTCCGATGTAGGGCTGTCCGTATAGTCATCGTCGCTGGTGATCATGCTCTTGAATTGCTCTTTGACCCCGTCGTAATCCACCTTCAACTTGTGCAGAAGCTTGGTGGTAGGGTCATTTTCGTTTCGCAGGATACAGAGCAGCAGATGCGCCGTGTTGATGGATGAGCTCTGAAACAGTTTGGCTTCCAAAAAGGTGGTCTTCAGCGCGCGCTCCGCCTGCCGGGTGAGGTGCAGGTTTTTTTTGTCCTTGGGTTGCGAGCCTGCTTCCGGGTTCGCCGGGGAGAGGATTTCCACTTTCCTGCGCAGGTGGTCCAGGTCCACGTCCAGCGCATCGAGTATGCTGATTGCCTTCCCGTTCCCGTCGCGCAGCAGGCCGAGCATCAGGTGTTCTGTCCCGATGAAGTCGTGGCCCAGGCGCAGCGCCTCCTCCTTGCTATAAGCAATTACATCTTTTACTCGCGGTGAGAAATTATCATCCATATACCTTGTGCGTATTCAACTTTAAAATTAGTAAAACTTATTATAAGAACGTCAAATACCGTACCTATATTCGATAAAGCCTGTCTAAATGACGAAAAAAACAAGGAAGAGCAAAATATACGGCCGGGATTTTATCAAAAAAGCACAGGGGGTTTGGTGTTGATAAAATCTTTAATAAAACCTGCGCAACCTGCCTCAAAAGGGTCGTTTTTGCGTATATTGGCATGATTTTTTAACCACAAAAATACAAGCCCGATTCAGCTATGGCGGAAGGAGAGAAACTGATTCCGATTAATATAGAAGATGAGATGAAATCGGCCTACATCGATTATTCGATGTCGGTCATTGTGTCACGTGCCCTGCCAGATGTTCGGGACGGCCTCAAGCCGGTACACCGGCGCGTCCTCTACGGTATGCACGAACTGGGCGTACGCTCCACGAGTGCCCACAAGAAATCTGCCCGTATCGTCGGGGAGGTCCTGGGTAAATACCACCCGCACGGGGATTCTTCGGTCTACGATACGATGGTGCGCCTCGCGCAGGACTGGAGCATGCGCTATATGCTCGTGGACGGCCAGGGGAACTTCGGTTCCATTGATGGCGACAGCCCGGCGGCCATGCGGTATACGGAAGCCCGCATGCGGAAGATCGCCGAGGAGATGCTGGCGGATATCGACAAGGAAACGGTCGACCACCAACTCAATTTTGACGATTCCCTGGAAGAACCCACCGTTCTGCCAACCCGAATCCCGAACCTGCTGGTTAACGGCGCTTCCGGGATTTCCGTCGGGATGGCGACCAATATGCCCCCCCACAACCTTTCCGAAGTAGTGGACGGTACCATCGCTTATATCGACGACCGGGAGATTACCATCGAAGGCCTGATGCAGCACATCAAGGCACCCGATTTCCCCACCGGGGGGATCATCTACGGTTACGACGGCGTCAAGGAAGCCTTTGAAACGGGTCGGGGCCGCGTGGTGATGCGGGCCAAGGCCTCCTTCGAAGAAGTGCAGGGACGGGAGTGCATCGTCGTTACGGAAATCCCGTACCAGGTGAACAAGGCGGATATGATCAAGAAGACCGTCGACCTGATCAACGAAAAGAAAATCGAGGGGATCGCCACAATCCGGGACGAGTCGAACCGGAAGGGGATGCGGATTGTCTACATGCTCAAGCGGGACGCCATCCCGAACATCGTCCTGAACATGCTGTATAAGTATACGGCACTGCAATCTTCCTTCAGCGTCAATAATATCGCCCTGGTGGGCGGGCGTCCGGAACTCCTCAACCTCAAGGACCTGATTGTGCATTTTGTCGACCATCGGCACAAGGTGGTTGTCCGGCGTTCGGAATACGAACTCCGCAAGGCCCAGGAACGGGCCCACATCCTGGAGGGGCTGATCATCGCTTCGGACAACATCGACGAGGTGATCGCCATTAT
>CAXQQM010000191.1:0-5152 GCA_964226055.1 Robiginitalea sp.
CTTTCCTCTATTTGGAGATTGGCCAGGTGCCCCCAGATATTCCGGTAGTATTCCGACAATTCGCGAGGCGTTCGGGTCGCCAGGGTGTAATGGTCCCCGTATTGGGTACCCGTAGTGCGGATCTGTATGCCCGCTTTCAGGTTGCCCTGGTTATCCAATACCAGATCGGCCCTGGTCTCCTGCCTGTTCAGGGTATCTGCATACACCGGGGTACGCACCAGATGACCGCCCCCCGGCGACATCACATGGGCCAGTCGGTCATCCGTGAAGTCCCCGAGGTAGCCAAAGGGCAGGGTTTGGGATGTACAGTCTATCCAATGCAATTGGTCTCCATCCGGGATTGCGAGGATGGCGTGGTTGCCCTGGGCCAGGTCCGGAAATTCCGGTTCAAAATCGAATTTCCGCGGGCCGGCCTCCACGTGGACATAGTAGGAAGGCACCCCAACCGCCTGGAGCAATGCCCGGGTATAGTTTGAAAGGCCCTTGCAATCGCCGTACTTGACCCGGTCCACCTCGGCGGCCTCGATGGGTCGGATACCCCCAATTCCCACCTGGACACTGATATACCGCGTATGCTCCTGAACGTACTTATAAATGATCCGGGCTTTCTCTATCGGGTCTTCTTCCCCGACGACCAGTCCCCGGGCCAGGCGCACTGTGGATTCCGGGAGTTGGTCCCGGTCGCGTAGCATGTGGGATTGCATCCATTCCCCCAGGGATTCCCAATCGGTGGCCTTGCCTGTAATCCCCTCATAGGAAAAATTGACAGGGCGGAAATACACCATGGGGGCGATCTCCCGGAAAGCCGGACTGAGAGGCTCCCGTCGGATTGCCGGGATATTCTTAACGGCATAGCGCAGGCCGCTGGAGGTCTCCGAGCGATCTACCCTCAATGTATCCAGGTGTTTCTCAAGCACATCGGGGCGCAACATCGGGTCGGACCAACGTACGGCAACGGAGCTCGCCTGCGTACTCACCCGGTAGCCGCCCAGGAAGTACCATCGGGGCAAGGGGGAAGTATTGCGCTGGCGGGTCTCATAGGTAAATTCCACCGTATAGGGATAGGCCACCGGCGTATAGTCCAGGTACTTGACCCTGGAATCGGAATAGAGCGTCCCCCCGCTGACGGCGCTGGCATCCTGAAAATCGCGTTTCTTGAAGGTATCCGTTTCCCTGCCGGCCGCATCGAAAATGCGGGCCTGTATTTCCTGGACCTGGCGGTCGTTGTTATAACCAACCGCCAGGCGCACGTGGCGGTCCCCGCGTTTGTTCAGGACCGTAAGCACCTGCCGGAAGGTGGTCTGCATCCGGTCCAGGGCCAAGAGATCCACAGACATGGATTCACTGCGGACAACGGCGTCGGCCTGCTCTTTGAGCGCGTCAGGGATCGTTTTTGCACTATAGGGGTTTTCCTGGGCAAAGGAGATATAACAATTGCCGGCAATGATCAGGAAGGTAAGGAATCGGAACAAGGGAAACTTTTTTGGTCAGTTGGTTTTCAACGCAAAAAAGCAATTTTTCTTACAACTGACGAGGTTTTTTTCGACAAAATCCCTTATTCCCTCCTCCTG
Source organism: Robiginitalea sp. (assembly GCA_964226055.1). Classification (GTDB taxonomy): domain Bacteria; phylum Bacteroidota; class Bacteroidia; order Flavobacteriales; family Flavobacteriaceae; genus Robiginitalea. The sequence goes on from CAXQQM010000191.1 coordinate 1,572, forward strand.
CTGTCGATGGTGATGGTCACTGGCCCGTCGTTGACCAGGTGCACCTGCATGTCTGCCCCGAATTCCCCGGTTCCGACCGGGCGTCCGGTTATTGCCGAAAAGCTGGCAACAAAGGCCTCATACATGGGGACCGCCTCCTCGGGCCGGGCCGCCCGGATATAGGAAGGCCGGTTGCCTTTTTTGGTGGCGGCGAGCAAGGTAAACTGGCTGACCACGATAGCCTGCCCGGAGATATCCATAAGGGACCGGTTCATCTGCCCGTCCGTATCCGGGAAAATCCGCAGGTTGGCAATTTTCCGGCAAAGCCATTCCCGGTCTTCGGCCGTATCCCCGGTTTCCACCCCAAGCAGGATCAGCATGCCCGGGCCGATTTCGGAAACCGTGGCCCCTGCTACTTCCACGCGGGCCTCGCAGACCCTTTGCACCACAGCCCTCATGCTTCCTGAAAGGGATCCTGGCGGTAGGTGTCCTCCTCCCCGCTCACCATTTGTACATAGGACCGGTAGCGGCTTTTCGGTATCCGGCCCTCCCGGACGGCTTCTTTGATGGCGCAACTGGGCTCATCCAGGTGGAGGCAGTTGTTGAACTTACACTGAGCCTTCAATTCAAAAAACTCCGGGAAATAATCCCCGATTTCCCCGGGTTCCATATTTACCAGGCCAAACCCTTTGATCCCCGGGGTATCGATGATCCGGGCCCCGAACGACAGGTCGTACATCTCGGCAAAGGTGGTGGTGTGTTGCCCCTGCCGGTGCTGTTCCGAGATCTCCGAGGTCCGGAGTTCCAACCCGGGTTCTATCGCATTGACCAGCGTGGATTTCCCCACCCCGGAATGCCCGGCAAAAAGGGATGTTTTGCCCTCCATCAGTTGCCGTACCTCATCGACGCGCTCCCCTGTTATGGCCGAGATCATCAGGCAGGTGTAGCCGATATCCGTGTAGAGGCGGTACATCCGCTCCACCTCCGACTCCATATCCTCCCCCGTGACATCGATTTTGTTGAACAGCAACACACAGGGGATGCTGTAGGCCTCCGCCGTGGCGAGGAACCGGTCGATAAAGGCCGGGTACGTCCTCGGGTTTTCCAGGGTCACCAGCAGGAATACCTGGTCGATATTGGCCGCAATGATATGGGTTTGTTTGGAAAGGTTGACCGATTTCCGGACAATGTAGTTCTTCCGCGGTTCGATTTTATCAATATTCCCGACGGTTTCGTCCCCGACGGTTTCCAGGCTGAAGCGCACCTTGTCGCCCACAGCAACCGGGTTGGTACTCTTGATCCCCTGCAGGCGGAATTTCCCCTTGATCCGGCAATTCTGGAATTCCCCGTTTTCGTCCTTCACGGTATACCAGCTTCCTGTCGATTTATATACGGTTCCCTGCATTTCTTTAATTGGCGCCGTCGCAAATTAAGAATTATCGCGTAACATTGTACCGGCTTCCCCCGTCATTCATTCATAACATTTTAAACCCATTCGCATGAAAAAATTGATTTTTCTGACCTTTTGCGTGCTCCTGGGGCTCCCGGGGCTCAGTGCGCAGACTTACAAGGTGGTCACCAGCGTGGAATCGATCGTCCCCAATGGCCTGGGACGTTCCCGGATCATCAACGCCATGGAGGACAAAGACTACAAGGAATTCACCAGCGTCCAGACCGAAGACGACAACACACGGAACAAGTCGGACCGCTCGGAAATCCGCGTCAAGAATTTCGAGGAAACCAAGTTGCTCAACTTCTACAACCTCGGCGGGATCCGCTTCCAGAATATTGCGGCCAACGACGCGCTTATAACTTCCATGATCAATGATATGACGGCCAATGGCTGGGAACTCGTATTTGTGTCCAGTGCCGTGGAGAGCGAAGGCGGCAAAGGGGATGGCCAGGGGATTTTTATCACGCGGTATATTTTCAGAAAATAGCCGGGCAGTTTACGCTGAAAAACCCCGGAAGCCAGGTGCTTCCGGGGTTTTTCATTTATCGGGTGAGACGGCGCCGGGGACTTAGTCCTTCAGGTAGATCCGACCGCCAAAAATCCGGTCCTTCTGCACGCGTTTCGGGTTCCCGTATACATAGACATCCCCGCCAGCGCGGATCTGTATATCCACTTCCTCCCGGGCAAAGAGTTCGGCTTCCCCCCCGGCAGAAACACGGATACTGCTCGTCTCCGTTTTCAGGTCGCGTCCCTCAAAGATTCCCCCGGTATTCAGGGTAATCACCTGGTTGGTCGCCAGGCCGGAGGCATAGACCATCCCCCCGGTCACCGCCCGGATTTCCGCATCCCGGACTTTCATCCCGACCTCGATTCGGGCCCCCTCCTGGGCGCGGAGTTCAATGCGGTCCTGCTCGATCATTTCGTTACAGGTAATCCGTGCGCCTTCGTTGGCATCCACCACCTGGATATCCGTGTAATACACCTCGATCAGCGTGTCCTCCCCCCGGAATTTCTTCTCGAATTCCATCCGGAGTTTCAGCACCCCGTCCCGGTTGACAAACTCGATGTCCCCGGCCCGGTCGCCCTTGATGACGATCCGGTTCTGATCGGATTGGATCATGTTGACCTCGATCAGGTCAAAGACTTTGATTTCGTGAAAATCGCCGACCTCCCGGTCGATCATCTGCTGGGCACTTGCGGTGCCAAGGCCGAGGACCAGCATGGCAATCAATAGTGTTCTCATTGAAGCTAAGTTTTTTCGTTTCTATATGTATAAAGACGGGGGCAAGACCCGGTTGTTACACCTGGCTGCCCCCGAAATTTTAAACCCGCAGCGCATCCGGCTGCCGGCTGTGCGGAATCAGTTGTTGATCACCTTCTCCTGGTGGTTGATGGATTCCTGGTGGATGGCCTTGAACATCCTCAGCACGAATTCCTCGCTGAGCCCCTTGGATTCGCCTTCCAGGATCATATTGCCCAGGATGGCGTTCCAACGGCCTGTTTGCAGAACTGCCACGTTCCGCTGTTTCTTCAGCGCCCCGATTTCATCCGAAATGCGCATCCGCTTCCCGAGGGTCTCGATCAACTGGTTGTCAATCACATCGATCTGGGCCCGCAAATTGCTCAGTTTGTTGTTGTATTCCGCTTCCTCATCGGTTTCCTTCCGGATCCTCAGGTCTTTCATGATTTGTACGAGTCGTGCCGGGGTTACCTGCTGGGCGGCATCGCTCCAGGCGTTATCTGGGTCGCAGTGGGTCTCGATCATCAGCCCGTCAAAGTTCAGGTCCAGGGCGGTCTGGGATACGTCGAAGATCAGGTCGCGACGCCCGCTGATATGTGACGGGTCGTTGATAAGCGGCAGGTCCGGGAATCGGGTCTGCAATTCAATGGCCAGCTGCCATTCGGGGATATTCCTGTACTTGGTTTTTTCATAGGTGGAAAAACCCCGGTGGATCACCCCGAGTTTCCCGATATTCGCAGAATGCAGCCGTTCCACGGCGCCGAGCCAAAGCGATAAATCCGGGTTGACCGGGTTTTTGATCAGCACCACCTTGTCCGTGCCCTCCAGGGCATCTGCGATCTCCTGGACGATAAACGGACTCACCGTAGAGCGCGCCCCGATCCAGAGCAGGTCCACGTCGTGTTCCAG
>CAXQQM010000192.1:0-5656 GCA_964226055.1 Robiginitalea sp.
GACAAAAAGCTCCGGATACCGCAACCCCAGTTCCCTCAGGAGGGCTTTGAAATTATTCCCGCCGTGGCTGTTGAATACTACGAGTTTCGGGATGCCGTGTCGGTTGAGGGTAGCCGCCACATCATCCAGGATCGCGAGCTGCGTGGTGGGGTTCAGGTTCATGTCCAGGTAGATATCCGCCTGCCCGGTATTGACCCCGAACGGGATGGTCGGCAGGACCACCACCCGGGCTCCGGCTTCCCACGCATGGCCGGCCGCAGCCGCTGCCAGGGCATCCGCCTCGTAGTTATCCGTCCCGTAAGGCAGGTGGTAATTGTGGGCTTCCGTGGCTCCCCAGGGGAGGATGGCCAGGTCAAACCGGGTCTCCTTCAGGGCTTTCCAATTCGTTTCCGCCAGTATATATGGTCGCATATTCGTTTAAATTTTAAATGTTGGGGTTGAGCTCATGGTTCGGGAATTGGCAACCGGACGTTGCATCCTTTTATTCCTGCCCGGATCAGTACGCCAGGGGTGCCTCCCTCGCAGGCCGGGATCGGGTACCGAAATAGATGCCCCCGGCAAGGGTGATGCCAAAATATACGGCCACAGCCGTACTGCCCAGGGCCCAATACGCATCGAGCCCAAACCAGTCACCGGTCCGGTAAATAAGCCATCCGCCGGCCAGGGAGCGCAATATCTCTATCCACGGGGCAAATCGCTGCCCGTCCATCAGGGCGGTAAACCCGAAAATCCCCGCAAACAGCATCCCGCCCGAAAGCAGGAGGCCGGAAGACCCGATGGAGCCGAAATTGTAAAACATAAAGATGAGCAACACCAGGGTAACGGCCAGTTGAAAAATCACATAAGCTTTCAACAACGGGCCCGCGGGGGTATCGTACCGGCGGAAGTTGTAAACGTCCGTAATCCCCTTCCGGGGGTACTTGACGGCTACATCAGCCGGTCGCCAGCCTGTGGGCATGAACCAGATACGGAATTTGTCCCGGAGGCTACGCGTACGCCAGGCATCGGCCAGCAACCTCCCGAGGTGCTGGAAGTTGATCAGTATCGGATTCCAGGTGGCAGCCGGCTTCAGCACGCCGTACTGGGGCGGAACATCCGGCATCTCTTCCTGGAAGGTCCCGAACATCCGGTCCCAGACACACAATATCTGCCCGAGGTTCTTATCGATGTATTCCGGGTTGATCGCATGGTGGACGCGATGCTGTGACGGGGTGACGATCACGTATTCGAGCCAGCCCAACTTCCCGATATGCTGGGTGTGGTACCAGAATTGGGCAAAGAGGTGGATGGGTGCCAGGATGGCGATTACCTGTTCGGGGACCCCCAGGAGCGCTGCCGGCAAAAGCAGCAGGGAGAAATAGCCCAACAGGTTGGAAATCGGTTGGCGGAGTGCACAGGCCAGGTTGAATTCCTCGCTGCTGTGGTGGATGACGTGTTGGTTCCAGAACAGGTTGACGCGGTGGCTCAGGCGGTGGTTCCAGTAACCGGCAAAATCGATGGCGAGAAAAGCCACCAACCATACACCCCAAGTTGCCCGAATCTCAATGAGCGCCAGGTGTTCCAGCAAATACGGATAAGATACCAGGACGACCACAAGCCCCAGGGAGTCCTTGACCACATTGGTCAGGCCCGAACTGATGCTGCTCACGGTATCCATCAGCTTGTATTTCTGGTTCCGGGTCCAGGCCCCGTAACCGATTTCAACTGCCATCAGCAGCAGGAAAAAAGGGATCGCATACAGCAGGGCCGTGGCATATGCCTCCATTTGTAGTGGGTTTTCCCTAAAAATAGGCATTCTCTCAGAATCCGAAATGCCCCGCAGGGGTTCCAGGCGTTACATTTCTTTTTAATTCAATAACTTATCCGGAAATTGTGTCAAGTAATTGAGGTTTTTCACCAGCAAATATCCCTGAAACCATGCATCGTTCTTCTGGAATCTTATTATTGCTCTCGCTGATTACCGCATCCTGCGGGAAACAGGAAAAGATCCAATCCGTGGAATCCCCGGCGGGCACCAACCGGATTGAATTCGGCCTGAACGCCGAGGGGGCGCCCTATTACCGGGTACTCCACAACCAGGAAGTGGTGATCGACACCTCGGCCATGGGCTTTGAATTGCAGGGCGAACCGCCCATGCGGCAGGGCTTTGAAATGGTCGGGTCCAATACCTTAAATATGGACGAAACCTGGGAAATGCCCTGGGGCGAACAGCGCAAAGTGCGCAACCATTACAACGAACTCATCGTCACCCTTCGGGAAACTTCCGGGAAGCAGCGCGGGCTCCGCATTGTGTTCCGGGCGTTTGACGATGGAATTGGTTTTCGGTATGAGTTTCCGCAGCAACCGGGCTTAGACAGCCTGACCATCGAGGAAGAGCGCACGGAATTCCGTTTGACCGGAGACCATACAGCCTGGTGGATACCCGGGGATTGGGATATTTACGAACACCTGTACAACACAACGCGGGTGAGCGAAATCGACGCGCTATCCAAAAGGAACCATGAAGACCTCGCAGCTACCTATATTCCTGAAAACGCCGTAAACACGCCAGTGACCCTGCGAACTGACGATGGGTTGCACCTGGCGATTCACGAAGCCAATCTCACGGATTACGCCGGGATGACACTGGCTGTGGATACCGAAAGCCTTACCCTGACGAGTAATCTGGTAGGCTCCGACCGCCTGGGTTACAAAGTGCGACGAGCCCTGCCCTTTACCACCCCCTGGCGCACCGTTCAGATTGCCGGCCGCGCCGGCGACCTGATCGAGTCCCGTCTGACTGAAAACCTCAACGAACCCAACAAACTAGGGGATGTATCCTGGTTTACACCCATGAAATACGTCGGCATCTGGTGGGAAATGCACCTGGGGCTTTCGACATGGGATATGGAAGCTACCCAGGACATGAATACATTTTCGACCCTTGCCCAGGAACAGACGAGTTCCAAACACGGGGCCACCACAGAGAATGCCAAAAGGTACATCGATTTCGCCGCCGAAAATGGTTTTGGAGGCGTCCTGGTGGAAGGCTGGAATACCGGCTGGGACCACTGGATCGGATTTGATGATCGGGAAGGTGTTTTTGATTTTGTCACCCCTTATGAGGATTACGACCTTGCCGAGGTCAGCCGGTACGCATCGGAAAAAGGCGTGCAGATGATCATGCACCACGAGACCAGCGCCGCGCCGAGGACGTACGAAAAACAATTGGATGCCGCGTTTGAACTGATGCAGGAGTACGGGATGCACACGGTTAAGACGGGATATGTCGGTAAGATTATCCCTGAGGGAGAGTACCACCACGGCCAATGGATGGTGAACCACTACCGAAAGGTTTTGGAGACAGCCGCCGAATACCAGATTGCCATCAATGCCCACGAACCTATCAAGGCCACCGGGCTCCGAAGGACCTATCCCAATGCCATAGCGAGGGAAGGCCTCCGCGGGCAGGAATTCAATGCCTGGGCAACAGACGGGGGCAACCCGCCGGAGCACCTGCCCATCGTGGCCTTTACACGGATGCTTTCCGGCCCCATCGATTTCACCCCCGGGGTTTTCGACATTGCGCTCCCGACAAAGGTGAACAACCAGGTGAATACCACCCTAGCGCAACAACTCGCCCTGTATGTGGTCATCTACAGCCCGGTGCAGATGGCGTGTGACCTGCCCGAAAATTACCGGGACCAGCCGGCCCTGCAGTTCATCCGGGATGTGGGGGTGGATTGGGAACAGAGCCGCGTCCTCAATGGGGAGGTAGGCGATTTTGTGACCATCGCCCGGGAGGAGCGGGAAACCGGTAACTGGTTTGTCGGTGGGATAACCGATGAGGAGGAACGGGAAATTTCTGTGGCGTTCGATTTCCTGGAGCCCGGGAAAACCTATAGTGCACGGATCTACCAGGATGCGGACGATGCACATTATCGCGACAACCCCACCTCTCTGGTCATCGAGGAGGCGGAAATTACCCGGGATGACTCACGGACGTTCCGGCTGGCACCCGGAGGAGGCTTTGCGATCAGCCTGATTGCCAATTGAACCTCTTGGTCCAATTGAACCCTTTTGATTGAAATACTCCCCCTCAGCGATCCCCGTTGCCCGGCATCCTGAAAATGAAGCCCTGACCGTGGATGTTTTCGATTTTCAGGGACTTGTCGGCATCCAGGAGTTTCCTCAGACGGGTAATAAACACGTTCAGGCTTTTCCGGTTGAAATAATCGTTGCGGCCCCAGATCCTTTTGAGGATTTCCCCGTGGGTACAGAGCCGGTTGCTGTTGCGGGCCAGGTGGGCGAGTAATTCGCTTTCGCGGTTGGTCAGCGACCGCTCTTCCCCATCGATCAGCAGTTTTTGGTTCAGGCTGTCGAAGGTGTATTTGCCCAGCTTTAGGATGGTTTCCGGGGCAGCTCCCGATACAGGCTCCAGGCGGGACAATAGGGTTTCAATCCTGACGACGAGTTCTTCCTCGTCGATGGGCTTTTTCAGGTAATCCACCGCCCCCACCGAAAAACCCTTGAGCACATCGATCTTCATGGATCGGGCCGTGAGGAAAATAAACGGCAAACCGGGAAAGCGATCGTGGATCTGCCGACCCAGGGTGAACCCGTCGGTACCAGGCATCATCACGTCCAGGATAACCAGGTCAAAGGCACGTTGTTCCAGAAGCGGCATCACCTCCGATGAGGCCTGTATCCAGCGCAGGTCAAAGCCCTTCATCCCCAAATACTCCGTAAGCAGGTACCCCAGGGAGGTGTCGTCTTCTACGAGCAATAATTTATAGGTTTTCGCTTCCATGTTTTGATAGTGGTAATTCGATGGTTATTTCGGTCCCCCGGCCGGGTTCGCTTTCCACGCGGATCTTGCCGCTGTGCCGGTCGACCACCGTTTTGACATAGCTCAGCCCGAGGCCGTAACCGCGGACTTCCTGCCGGTCCCCCTCGGGGATCCGGTAGTATTTCCTGAAAATGCGACCCTGTTCGGCAGCAGCCATCCCGGGACCCTGGTCCTTTACCGAGATGAGCAGCCTTCCCGAATCCCTGCGTGCCTCGAGGTGTACCGGGCTGCCCTTACCATATTTGCGCGCATTGTCCAGCAGGTTACTCACCGCATTTTCCAGGTGGAAAACCGATCCGTTCATCTGCAGGGGGCCCTCCGGCAGGATGTGGGTAAAACGGATGCCCTCCAGGTCGCACAGCGACCGAAACTGCTCGCATTGCTGCCGGAGTGCGGGTGCCAGGTCGATGGCTTCCATCGGGATGGACCCCGAAGCCCGCTCCAGGTTGCCGAGTTCGAGTACCTGGTCGATATGCCCGGATACCCGGGCGGTTTGCTGCAGGATCGTATCGGCCAGGGGCTTTTCTTTTTCGGGCAGTTTTTCCCGGAGGATCTTGGCAGCCAGGCTGATCGAAAATACCGGGGTCCGCAATTCGTGGGTCAGGTTGTTGATGAATTCATGGGTGGTGGTAATGGTCCGCTGTTGCCAGTAATATGTTCGCAATACCCAAAGCACGGCGATGAGGATCCCCGCCAGGAACAGCAGGCTCGGAAAGGTCAGCCCATTGAGCTGCAGCAGGAAATAGGTGGTCAGGTCGGCAAATTGAAGTTGCAGGATCAGCCTTTGCCCTACCCGCTCGGGCAGGTAGCCGTCGAGTTCAATGGGGT
>CAXQQM010000193.1:0-22105 GCA_964226055.1 Robiginitalea sp.
ATCGGCGACCTGGCGCTGATCGGTACGCGTATCAAGGGGAAGGTGATAGCCAACAAACCGGGCCACTACGTCAACACACAGTTTGCGAAGAAGCTGTCCAAGATCATCAAGGTGGAGAAACGCAACAAGGTACCGAAGTACGACCTGAACCAAACCCCGTTGATGGACATTACCCAGATCATGAAGATGCTGCCGCACCGGCCGCCATTCCTCCTTGTGGATAAGATCCTGGAATTGTCCGACACCCACGTGGTGGGCGTAAAAAACGTCACCATGAACGAGCCTTTCTTCGTGGGGCATTTTCCCGGTGCACCTGTAATGCCCGGAGTACTCCAGGTAGAAGCCATGGCCCAGACCGGGGGCATCCTGGTGTTGAGCACCGTGTCTGATCCGGAGAACTACCTGACGTATTTTATGAAGATCGACAATGTGAAATTCAAACAACAGGTGGTGCCCGGGGATACCCTAATATTCAAATGCGATCTGATGTCGCCGATCCGTCGGGGCATTTGCCACATGTCTGCCTATGCCTATGCCAATGGCAAACTCGTTTCCGAGGCGGAACTGATGGCCCAGATCGTGAAAACCAAAAACGTCTGATATGAATCAACCCCTGGCCTATGTGCACCCGGGTGCCAAAATAGCCAAGAATGTGGTCATCGAACCCTTTGCAACCATCCACAACAACGTAACGATTGGGGAAGGTTCCTGGATCGGTTCAAACGTGACCATCATGGAGGGAGCGCGCATCGGCAAAAATTGCAACATTTTCCCCGGCGCGGTGATTTCGGCCCCTCCTCAGGACCTCAAGTACCAGGGGGAGGAAACCACGGTGGAAATCGGAAACAACGTGACGATCCGGGAATGCGCAACCATCAACAAAGGGACCAGTGACCGGATGAAAACGATCATCGGCAAGAATTGCCTGATCATGGCCTACTGCCACATTGCCCATGATTGCGTGGTGGGGAACAACTGTATCTTTTCCAATAATTCCACCCTGGCCGGGCACGTGACTATCGGCGATTATGTCGTACTCGCGGGCCTTGTGGCCGTCCACCAGTTCGTTTCTATCGGAACGCACGCTTTTGTCACCGGGGGGTCCCTGGTGCGGAAGGACGTACCCCCTTACGTGAAAGGGGCCCGGGAGCCTATGTCCTATGTGGGGATTAATTCCGTCGGGCTCAGGCGACGCGGGTTTACGGCCGAGAAAATCCGGGAAATCCAGAACATCTACCGCATTCTTTACCAGCGCAACTACAACAATACCCAGGCGGTCCAGATTATCGAGGCCGAGGTGGAGGCGACCCCGGAGCGGGACGAGATCCTGCAATTTATCCGGGACTCCCAGCGGGGTATTATGAAAGGTTATTTCAGCAACAATTAAAATATGGCAAACACATCCGATATCCGGAAAGGACTTTGTATCCGGCATAACAACGATATTTATAAGATTGTAGAGTTCCTGCACGTCAAGCCCGGGAAGGGGCCGGCATTTGTGCGAACCAAACTAAAAAGCATCACCACGGGCAAGGTCATCGACAATACATTTTCCGCTGGCCACAAGATTGAAGACGTGCGGGTGGAGACCCGTTCCTACCAGTTCCTCTATTCCGACGGGCAGACCTACCACTTTATGAATACGGACGACTACAACCAGATAGCGCTTCAGGAAAGTGCCCTGGATACCCCGGACCTCCTTAAGGAAGGGGAGGTGGTGACCATCATGTTCAACACGGAGGACAGCATGCCGCTATCGGTGGACATGCCTGCCAGCGTGGTATTGGAAGTAACCGAGGCCGAGCCCGGGGTTAAAGGGAATACCGCCACAAATGCAACCAAGGTAGCCGTCGTGGAGACCGGGGCCCGGATTAACGTGCCGTTGTTTATCAACGAAGGGGACAAAATCAAGGTCGACACATCGAATGCGTCCTATATGGAACGCGCCAAAGATTCATAGATGAAATTCCCCGGGAATCACACACTTGGCGAAATTGCCGGCCTCCTCGGATGCCGTTTTGTGGGTCCCGTGGATTTCCCGGTAGGTGGCATGAACGAAATCCACGTGGTAGAACCCGGGGATATCGTGTTTGTGGACCACCCGAAGTACTACGACAAGGCCCTGCATTCCGCAGCCACCGTCATCCTGATCAACAAGGAAGTCGATTGCCCGGAAGGCAAGGCCCTGCTGATATCCGACGACCCGTTCCGGGATTTCAATAAACTGACCCGGCATTTCCGGCCCTTTGAGGGATTTGGCTCGTCCATTGCGGAAACAGCTGAAATTGGCGAGGGGACAACCATCGGGCCCAACGTGCGGATCGGGGCCCACGCCCGGATTGGTGCAGACTGCGTAATCCATCCCAACGCGACCATTGGGGACTATTGTGTCCTCGGTGACCGGGTAATCGTGCAATCGGGTACGGTTGTCGGTTCCGATGCCTTTTATTACAAGAAGCGCCAGGAGGGATTTGACCGGCTCCTCTCGGGAGGACGGGCCATCCTGGAAGACGATGTGGAATTGGGTGCCTTGTGTACAATTGACCGGGGCGTCACCGGGGATACCCGGGTGGGCGCCGGCAGCAAGCTGGACAACCAGGTCCATGTAGGGCACGATACAGTCATCGGCAAACGCTGCCTGATTGCTTCCCAGACCGGGATTGCCGGCTGCGTGGTCATTGAGGACGAGGTGACCCTCTGGGGCCAGGTAGGGGTCATCAGTGCTATAACGATAGGCAAGGGGGCCGTCATACTGGCCCAGGCAGGCGTATCAAAATCCCTGGCAGGCGGGAAGACCTATTTTGGAAGCCCGGCAGAGGAATCGCGCTTGCGGATGAAACAGCTGGCAGCACTCAGGCAGATACCCGCCCTGGCCGCCCAGTTGAAAAAACAATGAGAATTCAATGGCCAAAATTGATCGTAAGGCCTATTTTTGTGAAAACCAAAACACGGATACATGAGCGTTCTAGTTAACAAAGACTCCAAAATAATCGTACAGGGTTTCACCGGTAGCGAGGGAACCTTTCACGCCGAACAGATGATTGACTACGGCACGAATGTGGTCGGGGGCGTTACCCCGGGCAAAGGCGGGCAGACGCATCTCGGCAAACCGGTCTTTAACACCGTACAGGACGCCGTATCCGAAACAGGGGCCGACACCTCGATCATCTTTGTCCCGCCGGCTTTTGCCGCCGATGCCATCATGGAGGCAGCCAACGCGGGAATCAAAGTAATCATTACGATTACCGAAGGGATCCCCGTGGCGGATATGATCAAGGCCCATAGTTATGTAAAGGATCGCGGCAGCCGCCTGATCGGCCCGAACTGCCCGGGGGTGATCACACCTGGGGAGGCCAAGGTTGGTATTATGCCGGGCTTTGTTTTTGAAAAAGGCGGAGTGGGGATCGTTTCCAAATCGGGGACACTCACCTATGAAGCAGCCGACCAGGTAGTGCGGCAGGGACTCGGGATCACCACGGCCATTGGTATTGGCGGGGACCCGATTATCGGCACGACCACCAAGGAGGCCCTGGAATTGCTCGTGACTGATCCGGAAACCAAATGCGTTGTGATGATTGGTGAAATCGGGGGGCAACTCGAAGCCGAAGCCGCCCGCTGGTACAAGGAAAGTGGAAGCGAGAAACCCGTAGTTGGGTTTATTGCCGGAGAAACGGCACCTGCCGGGCGTACCATGGGGCATGCCGGGGCGATTGTCGGCGGCAGCGACGATACGGCACAGGCAAAGAAACGCATCATGCGGGAATGTGGGATCCACGTGGTGGATTCCCCTGCCAAAATCGGGGAAAAGGTCTCCGAAGTCCTCGGCTGAAATCGTTAACAGTATAATAAAGTCCCGCCCTGAGCGGGATTTTTTATGGCAGCTTGCGTCAAACCCGTTATCTTTGGGTAGAAGCTATCCTAAACCAACAGCTACATGAAAATCCTAGAAGGAAAGAAAGCGATTATCACCGGGGCGAGCCGGGGTATCGGAAGCGGCATCGCGGAAGTTTTTGCCAGGGAAGGTGCCGATGTGGCCTTCACGTACAGCAGCAGTGACGGACCCGCCAAAGATCTCGAAAAGAAATTGAGCGATATGGGTGTCCGGGCGAAGGCTTACAAGAGCGACGCGTCCAGCTTTGAAGCTGCCGAAGAGCTTGTGGCCCGGGTCCTGGAGGATTTTGGCGGGGTGGACATCCTGGTCAACAATGCCGGAATAACCAAGGATAATTTACTGATGCGGATGAGCGAAGAGGACTTTGACAAGGTGATTGAAATCAACCTGAAGTCCGTATTCAACATGACCAAGGCAATCCAGCGGACCTTCCTCAAACAACGGAACGGCTCCATTATCAATATGAGCAGCGTGGTGGGGGTTAAGGGAAATGCCGGACAGGCCAATTACGCCGCCTCCAAGGCGGGGATGATTGGCTTCACGAAAAGCGTGGCCCTGGAACTCGGGTCGCGGAATATTCGGTGCAATGCAATAGCGCCGGGGTTTATTGAAACAGAAATGACCGAGAAACTGGACGAGAAAACCGTACAGGGCTGGCGTGATGCCATTCCGCTTAAACGGGGGGGGACCCCGGAGGACGTGGCCAATGCCTGCCTGTACCTCGCATCGGATTTGTCGGCCTATGTGACGGGTCAGGTACTGCACGTGGACGGTGGCATGCTTACCTGACAATTCCTGCGGAGGCCAAATTACTGGTCGGGCCCGGGAAAGGTATTTGGGAAATAACGCTAAATTACCGCATGATGTTCTTGGGTTATGTAGGCATTGTCCTCCTGTCGGGACTACTCGTATTGCTGGTTGACAGTCGTGTTGACCGGCATCTGAAAATGAATTAAAAGGAAGAAGACGTAAATGCCCGACCATCCGGTATTTTGGATTGTGCTCTGTGCCATCCTGAGTCTTGGACTGGTCTGGTTTCAGTACTTTTTCCGGCCGAGACCCACACGGTTTCGATACCTCCTGGCAGCCCTCCGCTTTTTCGCGGTCTGGGGCCTCCTTGTATTATTGCTCAACCCGAAGGTTACCGAAACACGGATTTTCCAGGAAAAGAACCGCCTGGTTTTGTTGCTGGACAACAGCGCCTCCATCCGTACCGACAGTTCCCGCCAGGCCATGCGGGACCTGAGGGAACTTGTGGGCCGTGATCCGGAAATCGCCGACCGTTTTGACCGGGACATCTACACCTTTGGCAATGGCCTGAACCTGTCGGACAGCCTGGATTTTAAAGCAGGCAGATCGGATATCGGTTCTGCGCTGGACCGGGTAACCCAGGCCATCAACTCGGACCATGCGGCCATTCTGCTCGCTACCGATGGGAACGAGAATTCCGGTAGGAGCTACCTGCAAGCAGCAGGGACCGGCATCCCGGTTTACCCCATAGTCATCGGAGACACCACGCGTTATCGGGACATCCGAATCGACCAGCTGAATGTCAACCGGTATGCCTTCCTCGAAAATAAATACCCGGTGGAAGTCCTGGTCTCTTATTCCGGGGATGCACCGGCAGTCACAGAATTGGAAATTACCGACAACGGCAACCGGGTGTACCGGGAAACGATCCGCCTGGGAGCAGGTAACTCTACGTGGCAATCGGAAATTCTGCTCGATGCGCAATCCGTTGGCTTTCACAGGTTGGTTGCGCGGCTCAGTGGTTTGCCCGGGGAGCGCAATACGTCCAACAACCGCCGGATCGCAGGTCTTGAGGTGGTGGATGAACGTACGAGGATCCTGTTGGTGCATACCGGGAACCACCCGGATCTGGGTGCACTCCGACGGAGCATCCTCCAAAACGAACAGCGGGAGGTTCGGCTGGTGAGCCCCGGGACGGCCCTTGAACAACTGGATGCGGCGGACCTGCTGATCCTCTACCAGCCGGATGCCCGGTTCCGGTCCCTTTTCCAGGCACTTGCCCAAAGGGATGTGCCGAGGATGACCCTGACCGGCCCCGGGACAAACTGGTCCTTTCTGAACCAGGCCCAATCGATCTATGAACTGGACGATATGCGCCCTGCAGACGATATTTTACCGTTGCGGGATGCCGGGTTCGGGTATTTTGATTTGTCCGATTGGGATGTATCCGGGTATCCCCCCCTGGAAGGCCCCCTGGGCAACCTGTTGATCGGCGCGGAGAACCAAACATTGCTGGGCCAGCAGGTCCGTGGGGTGGACATGCAGGAGCCCCTGCTGGTGCTTATCAAGGGCCCATACCGGGAGGCACTGCTGCAGGGAAGCGGAATCTGGCAGTGGCGGATGGCCACCTTCCGGGAATCCGGGGATTTTGCCGCATTTGACGAGTTTATCGCCAAAACCATTCTTTTCCTGACGGCTGGCGGCAGCAGCAGACGTTTGGCATTGGACTACCAGCCCTTGTATGAGGATAGCGGCAATGCCCAAATCCGCGCACGGTTCTATGATGAGTCTTTTGCCTTTGAACCCGGCGCCCGACTGACCCTCGAACTTGCAGACAGCACCGGGACCCGCCTGGAATCCCGGCCCATGGCACTCCGCTCGGATTTTTACGAGGCCGATGTGGCCGGGCTGCCACCCGGCACCTACCAGTTTACAGTTACGGCCGGGGATTCGGGCTTCAGTGAGTCCGGCTCCTTCAGTTTGATGGCCTTTGATCTCGAGGCCCAGCAGCTGTCGAGTGATGCGGCCAAACTGGGGCTGTTGGCCCAAAAGACCGGCGGGTCGGTGTATTATCCCAACACGGCTGCTGAACTCCGGGACTCTTTGTTGCAGGCAGATCGCTTCCGCCCCGTTCAGAAAAGCCGCAGGAATGTTGTACCTTTAATAGATTTCCGCTGGCTGCTCTTTGGCATCGTCAGTTGCCTTGCAGCTGAGTGGTTCATCAGAAAATATAACGGATTGCTATAATTGAAATTCACTATGGACAGATTACCCAAAATTGCCCTTCCGGCAGTCATTACGATTATTTTACTCATTATTTTAATTTCCAAATCGGCCGTAACCATCGGTTCCGGTGAAGCGGGGGTCCTCTACCGAACCTTCGGGGATGGGGTGGTGACCGACGAGCCCCCATTGGGGGAAGGGTTCCACATTGTTGCGCCCTGGAACAAAGTCTTTATCTACGAGGTGCGTCAGCAGGAAGTATTTGAAAAGATGAAAGTACTCTCCAGCAATGGTCTGGATATATCACTAGACGCTTCGGCCTGGTTCCAGCCCAAGGCCACTGACCTCGGCAAACTGCATCAGGAAAAGGGAGAGGAATACAAAGAGCGCATCCTGTTGCCGGCTATCCGGTCTGCGGCCCGGTCGGTTGTGGGGCGCTATACCCCGGAACAGCTCTACTCCAGTAAGCGGGACGCCATCCAGCAGGAAATATTCAGCGAAACCCAGAAAATTGTAGACGACCAGTATATCCAGCTCAATGAGATCCTGGTGCGCGATGTAACGCTTCCCGCAACCATAAAGGAAGCCATCGAGCGGAAATTAAAACAGGAGCAGCAATCCCTTGAATATGAATTCCGACTGATCAGTGCCGATAAGGAAGCCCAGCGGCAGCGGATTGAGGCCCAGGGTAAAGCCGACGCCAACCGCATCCTGAGTGCTTCCCTGACCGATAAAATCCTTTCCGATAAGGGAATAGAGGCTACATTGAAACTGGCGGAATCGCCCAATGCCAAAGTGGTTGTCGTTGGGTCCGGCGAGGACGGCCTACCGATTATCCTGGGCAACAATTAATTTCTGCAGCTTTTATCTTTAAAAAGTTTGCATTACTTTTACCGGCGTAATGAAGAAAGTCACCACACATCATCATATCGGCTCCTGCGCTCAGGCGAGGTAGCGGTATATGTTGTGTTACAGACCACATAATCGGACCCGTTTGAGCAATCAAGCGGGTTTTTTTATTTACAGGTAATTCGTATTTATTTTTGATTGACGTATGGAACCAATAAAAATCGCCATCCAGAAAAGCGGCAGGCTCAATGAAGATTCCCTGAGGATCCTGAAGGACTGCGGGATTTCCATCGATAACGGTCGGGACCAACTCAAGGCAGCAGCCCGGGATTTCCCCATGGAAGTACTCTACCTGAGGAATGGGGACATCCCCCAGTACCTGCGCGACGGGGTCGTGGACATCGCCATCATCGGCGAGAACGTGCTTTTTGAAAAAGGTGAGGATATCCGGGTAAGCGTTCGGCTGGGCTTTTCCAAATGCCGGGTTTCCCTGGCCCTGCCCAAATCGGTGGAGTATGCTGAAATAAGCGACCTCCGCGGCAAACGCATTGCAACTTCCTACCCGAACACCGTCCGCCATTTCCTCGACAAGGCGGGTATTGCCGCCGACCTCCATATCATCAACGGCTCCGTGGAAATCGCACCGAACATTGGGCTGGCTGACGCAATATGCGATATTGTGTCCAGCGGGAGTACGCTCTTCAAGAATAATTTAAAGGAGGTGGAGATCCTTTTGCAAAGCGAAGCGGTCCTGGCAGTTTCCCCGAAAATCGGGAAGGAACAGGAGGATATCCTGCGGCAGTTGCAGTTTCGAATCGAATCGGTGCTCAAGGCCCGTCAGAACAAATACGTCCTGATGAACGCGCCGAACGACCGGCTCGGGGAAATCCTCGCCCTGCTGCCCGGTATGCGAAGCCCCACCGTCCTGCCCCTTGCCGAGGAAGGGTGGAGTTCCGTGCATACGGTGATCAATAAGGAACGGTTCTGGGAGGTCCTGGACGAAGTCAGGAAAGCCGGTGCAGAAGGCATCCTGGTTTGCCCCATTGAAAAAATGGTCCTATAAATCAGGAATTCATGATGCAGCTCATTGCCTACCCACAGCGGTCCGAATGGCCCGAATTATTGAAACGACCCGGGGCTTCCGCCCAATCCCTGGAGTACGCCGTGGAAGAGGTCTTTACAGCCGTCCGCGAAAATGGGGATGCGGCCGTCCGCGATTTCACCCGGCAGTTCGACGGGGTTTCCCTGGACTCCCTGTTGCTACCCGATTCGGATGTATCCCGGCTTGCAGACCAGGTCCCCGGGCCCCTGCAAGATGCTATCGACCTGGCCTATGAGAATATCCGACAGTTCCACCAGGCCCAGAAAACCCGGGTGGTTCGCGTGGAAACGCGGCCCGGGGTGGTTTGCTGGCAGGAAAAGAAAGCTATTGACAAGGTGGGAATCTATATCCCCGGCGGGACTGCCCCGTTATTTTCAACCGTCCTGATGCTCGCAATACCTGCTGCCATCGCCGGTTGTAGCGAGGTGGTTTTGTGTTCGCCACCTGACCAGGAGGGGAACCTGCACCCGGCCATCTGTTATGCCGCCCGCAAATGCGGCGTCCGTACCGTTTGCCGGGTGGGGGGCATCCAGGCAATTGCCGCCATGACCTACGGAACCGGGGAAATCCCTGCTGTATATAAGATTTTCGGCCCGGGCAACCAATATGTCACCCAGGCCAAACAACGCGCTGTCCGGGAAGGCGTCGCCATCGATATGCCGGCCGGCCCGAGCGAGGTGCTGGTGGCCGCGGACGACTCCGCCAACCCGGCGTATATTGCTGCCGACTTGCTCAGCCAGGCAGAACACGGAAGGGACAGCCAGGTATTACTGCTCACGGATGATGCCGAATTGCCCGGGGCGGTCCGCAGCGAATTGGAAAGCATGCTCCGGGAGCTCCCTCGGCGGGAAATTGCCTCGGACGCCATCGACAACAGCCGGATGATCCTGCTGGAATCCGCCCGTGAGATAGCAGAGATGATTAACGAGTATGCCCCGGAGCACCTGATTATCTGCCACAGGCAGGAAGAATTCCTGTTGCGGGAAATCCGCAATGCGGGTTCGGTATTCCTGGGGAACCTGACCCCTGAAAGCGCCGGGGATTACGCCTCGGGGACCAACCACACCTTGCCGACCAACGGGTATGCCCGTCAGTACAGCGGGGTCAACCTGGATAGTTTTACCAAGTCGGTCACCTACCAGCGCCTCAGCGACCGGGGCGTTCGGGAAATCGGCCCGGCGATCATTGCGATGGCCGAGGCAGAGGGCCTGTCTGCCCATGCGCTTGCAATGAAACTTCGGGTAGATGACCTGCCGGAGATACCAAACAATAAAGAGAAGGGAGATGCCTGAGGCCATGGATATCGATAAGCTCGTCCGGCCACTGGTCCGCAACTTGAAGCCCTATGCCTCTGCGCGGGATGAATACAGCGGCAGCGGCAGCGGCATGGATTTTCTGGACGCCAACGAAAATCCTTTTGATAACGGGGTGAACCGGTATCCGGATCCGCACCAACGTACCGTTAAGAAAGAAATTTCCAGGTTCCGGGGGGTCCCGGAGGAATCCTTGCTATTGGGAAATGGCAGTGATGAAGTCCTGGACCTCCTCTTTCGCGTCTTCTGCGAACCCGGCAGGGATGCGGTCATCACGTTGCCGCCCACCTACGGGATGTACAATGTCCTGGCTGAAATCAACGGCGTGGAGAACATCTGCGTGCCCCTGACCCCTGACTTCCAATTGGATGTCCCGGCGATTCTCGAGGCTGTACAGCCCCGTGCCAAGCTCCTCTTTATCTGCTCCCCGAACAACCCGAGCGGCAATTCCATGGCACATAGGGATGTTATCCGTCTCTTGGAGGCATTTCCCGGGCTGGTCGTCATTGACGAAGCCTATATCGACTTTACCGGGGAACCGGGATTTGCGGGACTGTTAAGTGAATATGAGAACCTGGTAGTTACCCAGACGTTTTCCAAAGCCCTGGGTATGGCGGGTATCCGCATAGGCGTTTGCATGGCGCATCCAAAGGTCATCGGGTACCTCACCCGGGTTAAACCGCCGTATAACGTCAACGAACTTTCCCAGCAACGCGCGCTTCAGGTGCTCGCCCAAACGGAAGCGATCCGGGAGCATGTCGAAGTACTGAACCGGGAGCGGGAAGGGCTGAGGCAAGACCTGGAATCCATCCCATTCGTATCCGAGATATTCCCGTCGGACGCGAATTTCCTGCTGGTCCGGGTAGACGATGCGCATGCGCGCTATGCCCAGCTAATTGAAAAAGGCATCGTGGTGAGGAATCGCTCGGGCCAATTGCACTGTAAAAACTGCCTGCGAATAACGGTGGGCACGCCGGAAGAAAACCAACGGTTGCTCCGGGTATTCAACGAATTGCCGGAATGAAACACGGCAAAATGAATAATGGCAAGATGAAAAAAAGACTACTCATAATCGACCGGGACGGGACGCTGATCCGGGAGCCGGAAGATGAACAGATCGACGCTTTCGAGAAGCTGGAGTTTCTACCTGGCGTCTTTCGGTACCTCGGGGCTATTGCCAGGGAAACCGACTTTATCCTGGTCCTGGTCACCAACCAGGACGGCCTGGGTACGGATGCCTATCCGGAAGATACCTTCTGGCCGGTACAGGAATTTACGATGAAAGCCCTGAATAACGAGGGGATTGAATTCGCATCGGTACACATTGACCGCACCTACCCGGAAGAGGGAGCGGAAACCCGGAAACCAGGCACGGGGATGCTCAAAGGCTATATGGGCCCGGAATGGGATATGGCAGGTAGTTTCGTAATTGGTGACCGGCTGACGGACATGAAGCTCGCAGAAAACCTGGGGGCCCGGGGGATCTTCCTCAATTCGCATCCCGAACTCGGCGCCTCGGAATTGACCGATTCCCCTGAAAGCCTCCGGGGGAGCATTGCCTGGGAAGGCACGGACTGGAAGGGGATCTACGAATTTTTAAAGATGGGGCGTCGCGAGGCTACCGTCAAACGCAAAACGGCCGAGACGGATATTGAAATCCGTCTCGTATTGGACGGCACCGGCAAGAGCGACATCCAAACCGGCCTCGCCTTTTTTGACCATATGCTCGACCAATTGGCGCGGCACGGGCAAATGGACCTTGAAATCCGCACCCGGGGCGACCTGGAAGTAGACGAGCACCACACCATTGAGGATACTGCAATAGCGTTGGGTTCAGCCTTCTCGGAGGCCCTGGGCGGGAAACTCGGTATAGAGCGGTACGGGTTCTGCCTTCCCATGGACGACTGCCTGGCCCAGGTGGCAGTGGATTTCGGGGGCCGAAACTGGCTGGTGTGGGATGCGGCTTTTAAACGGGAGAAAATCGGCGACATGCCTACAGAGATGTTTATGCATTTTTTCAAGTCCTTTTCAGACAGCGCCCGGGCCAACCTGAATATTAAGGCAGAAGGCGGGAACGAGCACCACAAGATCGAAGCGATATTCAAGGCCTTCGCCAAGTCCGTCAAGATGGCGGTCCGGCGCGATCCTGAACGGATGGTACTGCCTTCCACCAAAGGATTGCTATAGAATAGAAAGACATGACAATTGCCATAATCGATTACGGTGCCGGAAATATCCAGAGTATCCGGTTTGCCCTGGAACGTTTGGGGTATACCGCGGATTTCACTTCGGATGCCGCGCGCATCCGGGAAGCGGACCGGGTGATTTTCCCCGGGGTAGGGGAAGCGGGTAGCGCCATGGAAAAACTGGAAGACAGCGGCCTGGACCGGGTAATCCCGGGATTGACCCAGCCCGTGTTGGGAATTTGCCTGGGGATGCAACTCATGTGCAGGTATTCGGAAGAGGGGGAAACCCGCGGCCTGGGCATCTTTGATATCGATGTCAGGCGGTTTCCAAAAGGCCTCAAGGTCCCTCAGATTGGCTGGAACAGTATCCACCGGTTAAAAGGGCCAATTTTTAAAGGGGTCGACGAAGGTTCGTATGTGTACCTGGTTCATAGTTATTACGCTCCGCTATCCGGAGATACAATCGCCGTTAGCGACTATGGGTTTGAATACAGCGCGGCCCTGGGACGCGATAATTTTATGGGGGTACAATTCCACCCGGAGAAAAGCAGTAAAGACGGTGCAGAAATGTTGCGGAATTTTATCGAAATGAAACCATGAGGATCATCCCGGCTATCGATATTATCGAAGGAAAATGCGTCCGCCTGACAAAAGGCGATTATTCAACCACCAAGGTCTACCACGACGACCCGCTGGAAGCGGCCCGGGCATTTGAAGACCACGGTATCCGCTACCTTCACGTCGTGGACCTGGACGGTGCCAGGGCGGGTCGAATTGTCAATTACGGGGTGCTCGAACGCCTGGCTACCCAGACTGGCCTGAAGATCGATTTTGGCGGGGGGCTGAGGACGGATGACGACTTGCGTATTGCGTTTGAGTGCGGGGCGAAACAGGTAACTGGCGGCAGTATTGCGGTCCGGGAACCCGACCGGTTTACTGGATGGCTCGCGGAATACGGATCGGATCGGATCATCTTAGGGGCCGATGCGCGGGATGGAAAAATTGCGGTATCAGGCTGGGAGGAAGGCAGCGACCGGGACCTGATACCGTTTGTCCGGGACTACCTGAAACGGGGAATCCGGTATGTGATTTGTACGGATATCGCCCGGGACGGGATGTTACAGGGTCCGGCCACGGACCTCTACGGGGAATTGATTTGCGATGCCCCGGCAGACAACGGGGAGATTCGGCTGATTGCGAGCGGGGGGATCCGTAGCCTTGCCGATCTGGATGCCCTGCAGGGTGCCGGCTGCGAAGGGGCTATTTTAGGTAAGGCCATATACGAAGGAACCATTGGGTTAAAGGAATTGCAGGGGTATATGGCAAATAACAGCTAAGGGATGGATTGGACAGAAGACTTTAAGGAGAATTGCCTGTTCCGCATGGACGAATCCGTGCGGATGCTTGCCATTTGCATGGAAAAGGTCCCCGACAGCATGTTCTGGCATCGCGAGCACAGCGTATTGAATTCGGTGGGCAACCTGTTGCTGCATCTTTCGGGGAATATCCGGCAATACATTATCAGCGGCCTGGGCGGGGCGCCCGACAACCGGGAGCGGGATGCGGAATTCGAACCTGCACAGCAACCCGGTCGGGCCGAAGTATGGACGGGATTCCAAAAGACTGTTGCGGAAGCGCAAGCCGTCATCCGGGAAGCGCAGGCGGCTGATTTGCTTCAAAAACGAAGTGTCCAGGGGTTTTCATTCAGCGGGATGGGCCTGGCAATCCACGCCGTTGAACACCTGAGCTACCACACCGGGCAGATCGCCTATATGGCCAAGGCCGGAACCGGGCAACAACTGGGGTTTTATGACGGGATGGACCTGACAATCAAAAATTCCTGAGGATGCTCGCCAAAAGAATCATTCCCTGCCTGGATATCAAAGACGGCCGAACGGTCAAGGGGGTCAATTTTGTGGACCTGCGCGACGCCGGTGACCCCGTAGACCTGGCCGAGGCCTATGCCCGGGAAGGGGCGGACGAGTTGGTTTTCCTGGACATCTCGGCCACGGAGGAAAAGCGCAAAACCCTGGCCCACCTGGTGCGACGGGTGGCCGAAAGGATCGATATCCCCTTTACGGTCGGGGGTGGGATTTCCTCGGTAGCCGATGTGGATATCCTCTTGCACAACGGAGCCGACAAGGTTTCCGTAAATTCATCGGCGGTCCGCTCCCCGGAACTGATCGATACACTGGCGGCGAAGTTCGGTTCCCAGTGCGTCGTGGCGGCCCTGGACGCCAAATGGATGGATGGCCAGTGGCGGATCCACCTGGTGGGGGGCAAGGTACCCACGGAACTGGAATTATTCAGCTGGGCCCGGGAGGTCGTGGACCGCGGGGCGGGTGAAATCCTCTTTACCAGCATGGATCACGACGGTACCAAGAATGGCTTTGCCAACGAGGCGTTGGCCCGGATGGCCGGGGAGGTGGAAGTCCCCCTGATAGCGTCCGGGGGTGCGGGAACCAAAAGCCATTTTGCCGATGTGTTTACGAAGGGGCGGGCGGACGCGGCACTGGCTGCGAGCGTTTTCCATTTTGGCGAAATCCCCATCCCGGAATTAAAAACCTACCTGAATATACAAGGCATCCCAGTGCGGATCTAAACAAATAGAAGTATGAAAGTGATAGATTTTGACAAAGCCGGCGGGCTCGTACCTGCCATTATCCAGGACGCCAATACCCGGACGGTCCTGATGCTGGGATACATGGATGCCGAGGCGCTGGAGGCCACAAAATCCTCTGGGAAGGTCACCTTTTACAGCCGCAGCAAGAAACGGCTCTGGACCAAGGGGGAGTCGAGTGGCAATTACCTGGAATTCGTGGACGTCCGGGTGGATTGCGATGGGGATGCGCTCCTGATACGCGCCAGGCCCGCGGGGCCGGTTTGCCATACGGGGTCGGATACCTGTTGGGATGAAGCGAATCCCGCCGACGGATCCTTCCTGCCGGAACTCGAAGCCATCATCGCACGCAGGAAGGAACAAGCCGATTCGTCGGGGGAGGAAGGGAGCAGCTACGTCGCCGGCCTGTTCCGACGGGGAACGGCCAAGGTGGCTCAAAAAGTCGGGGAGGAGGCCGTGGAAACCGTTATTGAGGCCATGGGTTCTGACGACGCGCTTTTTCTGAATGAAAGTGCCGACCTGCTTTTTCACTGGCTCATCCTGTTGCAGGCCAAGGGGTATCGGCTTGCGGACATCGAACGCCTTCTCGCGGAGCGGCATCGCCAGAGGCGTTAAGTTTTCTTAAATAGTTGACCCGGCTGCACGAATTGTCTTAATTTTAAGCTTGCAGCTATGGATAAAAGAAAAGGATTCCGGTTTACCTCCTACCAGGCCCCAGACCTCAGCCCGTTTGAGAAACTCTTCGACATCTTCCAGGAACTCATCACCCATACATCCGGGGATGTGGACGAGGCCATCGACTGGTTGCGCGAACTGGACAGGGAATACGAGCTTACCGATGAGGATTATACCATTGACGATTTTATCGAAGACCTGAAGGCCAAAGGGTTTCTCAGGGAGGAACCCCAATTTGGCCCGGATGGCGAGGGGGAGGGCGATGGCGAGACCGGCGAATCCTCACTGTCCATCACCTCCAAACTGGAGCGGATGTTGCGGCAACGGGCACTGGAACAGATTTTTGGAAAATTGCGCCGTCGCGGTCGCGGCAACCACCGCACGGGCAAAGCGGGGCCGGGGGACGAACATACGGGGGATTTCCGGTCCTACCGATTCGGGGATTCCCTGGAACAAATCTCCATGACGGAAAGCCTTAGGAATGCCCAGGTCAACCACGGGATGGACAATTTTCGCCTGGATGAGGACGACCTGGTGGTGGAAGACACCCATTTCAAAGCACAGATGAGTACCGTGCTGATGATCGATATCAGCCACAGCATGATCCTGTACGGGGAAGACCGTATTACCCCCGCCAAGAAAGTGGCCATGGCCCTGGCTGAGTTGATCACTACGCGGTACCCCAAGGACACCCTGGACATCCTGGTTTTTGGCAACGACGCCTGGCCGATCAGTGTCCGGGAACTTCCCTATCTGAAGGTTGGTCCCTACCATACGAATACCGTGGCGGGACTGCAATTAGCCATGGACCTGCTGAGGCGCAAGCGGAATACAAACAAGCAGATCTTCATGATTACGGATGGGAAACCTTCCTGCCTGCGCATGGCAGACGGCACGTATTACAAAAACAGTGTGGGTCTGGATGATTTTATTGTGGAGAAGTGCTACAATATGGCGGCCCAGGCCCGGAAACTGCACATTCCCATCACCACGTTTATGATTGCCAGGGACCCCTACCTGATGCAGTTCGTCCGCCATTTCACCGAGGCGAACAAGGGGAAAGCCCTGTTTACCGGATTGAAAGGCCTTGGTGAAACAATATTTGAAGACTATGAAACGAACCGTAAAAAACGCCTGAGGGGCTGATTGGTGCGGTTGAAGTGAAACAAGCATACACCTATGGAAAAACAACGATCCGAAGCTCCCGAAATCCGAACACTGGGAGAATTAAAGGCATCCGGATACCAACCTCGCGCAGTGCGCGATGAGATCAGGGGCAACCTGATTGAGCGGATCCGATCCGGGAAACCTACCTTCGAAGGGGTTTGGGGATACGAAAACACGGTGATCCCCCAACTGGAACAGGCACTATTGTCCCGTCACCATATCAACCTGCTCGGGCTGCGCGGCCAGGCCAAAACCCGGTTGGCCCGGCTTATGGTGGGCCTGCTGGACGAATGGGTCCCGGAAGTGGCCGGTTCCGAGATACACGACGACCCGATCCGGCCGATTTCCCGCTACGCGCGGGATACGATTTCCGAACATGGTGATAACACCGAGATCTCATGGATCCACCGTTCGGAGCGTTTTTACGAAAAACTGGCCACGCCGGACGTGACCGTAGCCGACCTGATCGGGGACGTGGATCCGATCAAGGCAGCCAACCTGAAGCTGTCCTACGCAGACGACCGGGTGATCCATTTCGGGATGATCCCCCGCGCCAACCGGTGTATCTTTACCATTAACGAATTGCCCGACCTGCAATCCCGCATCCAGGTAGCCCTGTTCAACATCCTGGAAGAAGGGGATGTGCAAATCCGGGGTTTTAAGGTGCGCTTGCCCCTGGACCTGCAATTCGTGTTTACGGCCAACCCGGAAGATTATACAAACCGTGGGAGCATCGTAACGCCGCTGAAGGACCGGATCGGTTCACAGATACTGACCCACTACCCGGAGGATATCGAGACGGCCCGGAAAATTACCGGACAGGAAGCTGCCCTGGATGAGGCCCAGTCCGCAGGTATTGAAATCCCCGATACGGCCCGTGACCTTTTGGAGCAAATCAGTTTTGAAGCGCGTGAAAGCGAGTATGTAGACCGTAAAAGCGGGGTAAGTGCCCGCACCAGCATCACTTCGCTTGAAAACCTGGTGAGCACAGCGGAACGACGGATGCTGCGAAATGGCGATACGAGTACCACGGTCCGACTCAGCGACTTCCTCGGCGTTGTTCCTGCCATTACCGGGAAGATTGAGCTGGTCTATGAAGGCGAACAGGAAGGGGCGGACTCCGTGGCTCTCCAACTTATCGAAGATGCCGTAAAATCCATTTTTGCAGCGCATTTCCCGGAGATCAAAAAGCTGGAGCACAAAGATGCTGAAAGCCCATACGACGAGGTAATCCAGTGGTTTTTTGAAGGCGAGGGGCTGGAGTTGGACGACGACCTTCCGGACGGTGCCTACCGGGACGCCCTGGACAGTATCCAACCCCTGGAACAACTACTCCGCAAATACCAACCCGATCTGGAAGCGGGGGAGAAGCATTTTATGAAAGAGATGATCCTCTGGGGGCTGGTGGCCCATCAGAAACTCAGCAAAAACCGGTTTACGGAAGGTTATCGCTTTGGCGATTTGTACGGGAGCTACATCCGGGGCTTGTAAATCTCCCCGGGCCTCATTGCCAGGAATCGATATTTTCATTGACCTGGTCAAAATTGAACGGCCCCACCAGTGTGCGCCGGAAATAAAAGGCGGATAGTGTAAGGGCGATGAGCAGGAGGTGCAGGGAGAAGATGAAGACACCCATGGGCAGGAAGGTGCCCGGGATGATATGTGCATCGTAATCGTTATAGCTCATCAGGATATACAACGTATCCGTGGCTTTGAAAAAATAGATGAACAATACGGCGTACATGCCGTATTCCACATTCCTCAATTGGGGATCCGAGTATTCATTTTCGCGAACCTTGAACTGGATGGCATACAGGTACACAAAATGTAGGATGCTGAACAACGGGAGGATGTAATTGTCGATTTTCAGTACATAGAACTGGTTGGAATACAAGCCGTAAAAGTTCAATACGATGAGCACCGGCAAAACCGCCAGGGTGGCAAACAGGCATGTTTTCCAGGAAATAAACCGGGATGGGGTAAAAAGCTTCTTCAGGGCTTTCACAGTTTAGGGGACATTTTGATTTGGTTCTAGAACGGCCGGGTAATTTGAATATTTCAGGGAATTCGATGAACAACATCTAATGTTGCCAAGTTGCCGGAAGTTGTGGTGAAAACCGCTTCCCGGTCCGAGGTTTTCCGATTAAATTGCAAAGTACCCGATGCAACAGACGCCCGAACACCATTTGCTGATCCGTATTGCCTTTCTGGGGTTCCGCTTCCACGGATGGCAGGAACAACCCGGCCAGCGAACCGTAGCCGGGATGATCCGGAAGACCTTTCGGTTCGTGCTGCCCGGTATACCGGTTAAAATATTGGGAGCTAGCCGGACCGATGCCAGAGTATCTGCGCGTGATTTTGCCGTGCATGTGATTGCGAGATGCCCGGAATTGGCCCCGCCCGGGGTATTGGCGGAATCCCTCAATACGAACCTGCCCCCGGATATTCGCGTAAATTCCATCCGGCCAGTGCCTCCCGGGTTTAACCCGATCCGGGATTGCACAAGCAAAACCTATCGCTATTATTTCCATGTAGAGAATCCTCCGGACGCCTATCTGACGCCATTTGTAGGGTTTATTCCGGGGTCCCCGGATATTTCCAGGATGCGCGAAGCAGCCCCGCTTTTTGAAGGCTTGCATAATTTTCGCTGTTTTACCGCGAGCCCGTCTGAAGATAAAAAGTATGTCCGCCGGGTTACCCGCTGCCGGTTGGGAATGGGTTCCCCGATGGAAGGGGAGGTTGCCCGTGAAGGCAGCGATAATGGGACCGGATACTCCGCGCACATGTTGGAGGTCCGGGCCCCGGGGTTTGGCCGGAACCAGGTGAGGCTGATGGTGTCCGCCCTGGCCGCAGTGGGCAGGCGGGAATTGGATACGGAAACCCTGATAAAGGTATTGGCAGAAGGCCAGGGCTGGATGAGTGACTCCATCGTTCCTGCCTCGGGCCTCCACCTGATACAGGTGGAATTCAAAAATGGTACTACCTAGTTTATTAAATTTGGAAAAAGCGCTCTATGGCCCGTAAAATCCCATCCAAGATCGGACTGAAAGTCCGCAAACCCCGGCAGCGACGCCGTAAAATCGGCAAGGCACCCGGCACGATTACCTATTTGGGGGAACGGTCGGGCGGAAGCTCCAGTATCGACCTGCTGGTATACAACGAGGATATCTATGAAAAATCCACGTTGGTTCAACTCGAAGATCTGGAAAAGACACCCGGAGGCACGACGCAACTGGTCAATGTCGTCGGGCTGAGCGACGAAACCGTGATGAGCCGCCTGGGGCAGATGGCCGCCCTCAACGCCCTGACGGTGGAAGATATCGTCAACACGGAGCAACGCCCGAAAATCGATGAGTACGAGGGCTACATATTCGGCGTATTTAAAATGCTGTACCTCAACGGGGATAAGAAAATTGTCAAGGAACACGTGGCACTGGTCCTGCAGCAGGATCGCGTTTATGTGTTCCAGGAAATTGCAGAGGACGTATTTGACGGCGTCCGGCAACGATTGGAGGCCCATACAGGCCGGATTCGCAGCCGCGGTGCGGATTATTTGTTTTTTGCCCTGCTGGACGCCCTGGTGGACAACTACTTCCTTGTTCTCGAGGTCACTGAAGATAAGCTGGATGCCCTGGAAGACGAGGTATACCTGAAACCGAATTCCGAAACGGCCTTCCGGATCCAGCAATTGCGGAAGGAAATCATCTCACTGCGCGGGTGGATAGCGCCTGTCCGGGATCTGATTACCCGGTTGATCGAATCGGATTCCCCTATTATAACTAAAGACACCCGGCTGTTTTTGCGGGACGCCCTGGACCATGCCAATGAAATACACGAGACCCTGCAACTCCAACGGGAGATGGCCTTCAGCCTGATGGATATGTATATGAGCAGCGTCAGCAACCGGATGAATGAAGTGATGAAAGTACTGACCATCATGGCTTCCATCTTTATCCCATTAACTTTTATCGCCGGGATTTATGGGATGAATTTCGAATACATGCCCGAATTGCAATGGCGGTACGGGTACTTCGCAGTCTGGGGGGTAATGGGGGTGATATTCATCGCCCTGATTGTGTATTTCCGCCGGAAAGGCTGGCTCTGAACCGGACTGGT
The DNA here is from genome assembly GCA_964226055.1 of Robiginitalea sp. GTDB lineage: Bacteria > Bacteroidota > Bacteroidia > Flavobacteriales > Flavobacteriaceae > Robiginitalea. The sequence continues at coordinate 20,894 of CAXQQM010000193.1, forward strand.
CGGGCTGTTGGGCTAAGGGATTTCACCTATCCCAATCGTAAAATTGCTTCAATATCCTGTTAAGGCCTTCACAACACCAAGTGTATTCTTAACACTTATTAACTAAATTCTTCACAATTCCTGTTAAGTCTTGTTAAGTGTCTTGTATACAGATATTTAACCTGTATATTAAGTAGTGGATGTCATCGGGCAACACCATATAGTAGGTAGCCGGATATCCAAAAAATAGATCACAACAAAACAAATCATAACAATGAATTACCTGAATATCAACGAAGAAAAATTATTGCCCGTAGTGGTAGAATTGAATACACTGCTGGCAGACTACCACATTTATTATCAAAAATTGCGGAATTTCCATTGGAATATTCTCGGGCAGAACTTCTTTGACCTGCATGACAAATTCGAAGAATTGTACGAGGATGCACGCACCAAGATCGACGAGATTGCAGAACGCATCCTGACCCTGCGCTACCATCCCATGAGCAACCTGAGTGCATATCTGGAGGCGTCATCCATCGAAGAAAGTGATACTTCCCTGAAAGATACCGAAATGGTACAGGAAACACTGAAAGCCCATGAGGTGTTGCTCCGGCAGATGACCAAGGTTGTCGAGCAGGCAGATGCCGTAGGGGACGAAGGTACCATCGACCTGATCGGCGCCTATATACGGGAACTGGAAAAGATGAGCTGGATGCTCGATGCCTGGAACAAAACCCCGGCCGAGCGGCTCAAAGAGAGCAAAGAGGCCGTTGCCTGATCCGGGGCCCGCAATTAAAATATAATCTATTAACTATAAAACCATAAAACAGAATGATACGCTATAAAAATTATTTAATGACCGCTGCACTTCTTGCAATGCCAGTACTGGGCTTTTCCCAGGAAAAGCAGATGGATGATAAGTCCGACAAGATGATCAGCTCAGAGACCACCGTAAAATCCTATACGATCGACCAGGGAACTGAAAAAATGACCAATAAGGTCAAAATATCGACCATGCGGTCGCAGGAAGTGGCTCTCAGCGAGGAAGATAAAAATCAGGTAAACCAGGATAGGGTGTACCCGGAAAAGCAGATTACCAAGCAGGTCTGGATCGACAACGATGCGGACAGCGATTTTGACGAAACGCTCAAGTTCCGGTATACCAAACCAAGCGCCAGCGACAATTATTCAGATTTCGTGCTGGTAACCAACAATGAGGAGATCTTTGTC